>NZ_QTQA01000039.1:0-50596 GCF_003853825.1 Burkholderia sp. Bp9012
GAAAAGCCGTTCGTGACGAGCGGGATCCGTCTGGGTTCGCCGGCGATGACGACGCGCGGCTTCGGCCCGGCGGAAGCCGAGCAGGTCGGCAACCTGATCGCCGACGTGCTCGAGAACCCGGAAGACGCAGCGACGATCGAGCGCGTGCGCGCGCAAGTAGCCGAGCTGACCAAGCGTTTCCCGGTTTATCGCTGATCCAGCATGCGCTGCCCGTTCTGCCGGCACGAGGACACGCAGGTCGTCGACTCGCGTGTGTCCGAAGATGGCGCCGCGATTCGTCGGCGCCGTCGTTGCTCGGCTTGCGACAAGCGCTTCACGACGTACGAGCGGGTCGAGCTGAACCTGCCGGCCGTCGTGAAGAAGGACGGCAGCCGCACGGAATTCGACCGTCGCAAGATCGTCGCCAGCATGCAACTCGCGCTGCGCAAGCGGCCGGTTGCGGCTGACGCGATCGACGCGGCGGTTGCCCGCATCGAATATCAACTGCTCGCGACCGGCGAGCGTGAAGTGCGTAGCGAGAAGCTTGGCGAACTCGTGATGAACGAGTTGCGCGGCCTCGATACGATCGCCTATGTCCGTTTCGCATCGGTTTACCGCCGGTTCGAGGATGTTTCCGAATTTGCCGACGTGATCGAAGAGTTCCGTCGCGCGTCCCCCTCCAAACCTCCGCGTAAGCGCTGACGCGCTGCGTCCGTTCATCGTCTTCTCCGTGGGTTCAGTTCGCGCCGATTGTGTCGGCCGCGATCGCATGTCGCCAGTCGGCCGTTCGGCTAATGGCGCGTGTCTGCTTGCGTCGCTACAGTCGTCGCATCACGTTGACGGAGGGCGATGGCGATGGGACTGCACCGACAGGGCGTTGAACAACGCGTGCGACGCTGCGGCGGCTTTACGCTCGTCGAGCTGATGGTCGCGATCGCGCTCGCAGCCGCGATCGGGCTATACGCAACACCTGCATTCGATCAGTGGCACATGCGTGAACGTGTGGATGCACGCACGCGTGCGTTGCTCGGCGCGCTGTCGTTCGCGCGCACCGAAGCAACACGTCTCGGCGTGCGCGTCACGCTGTGCAGGGCCGGGCGCGACGGCGGTTGCGTGCGTTCAGGCGAGCGGTGCGACCTGCCGGGATGGTCGTGCGGATGGATCGTCAGCGGGCAGTTCGACGGACGGTCGCGCGTGCTGCGGCGCTATCCGCGCGATGCCGACATCGCTGTCGCGGGGGCGGCGCACGATCTGGCATTTGCTCCGCCGGCGGGTCAGGTGCTTGGCGGGATCAGACGTTTCGAGTTGCGTCCGCAGCGCACGCTGTCCGGTGACGACACACGCGTGTCGCGCTGCGTCCGGATCGCGGCAGGCGGCCGGGCGCGCGTCGTCACCGGTCGTTGCGAAGCGGCATGAAGCGCGCGCGCAAATCGATGCACGGCACGTCGCTGCTCGAAGCGGTGCTGGCCGTCGCGCTACTTGCAACCGTGATGCTGGCCGTGGCCGGCAGCCAGCTTGCGATGACGCGCGCGCAGCGGGCGACGATCTGGCGTGAACGCGCGCTGTGGCTGGCCGATGCTCGCATTGAGCGCCGGCACGCAGCGGCAGGCGCGGACGACGGCATCGCGGCGCTCGCGTCCGCATCGTTGCCCGGCGGCACGACGGCGCTCGACGATGGGCCGGCGGGTGTCCGCTACGTGACGGTCGGCTGGCGTGACGCTCACGCCCATGCGCTGACATCGGCGCGCTGCGAAAGTGCGCGGGCAACGGTTGGGCCACCGTCGTGCGTGCGGATTCCGTTTCGGGAGGCCGAGGTCAATGCCGATGAACGGTGAGCGTCGCAGCCGCGCGCATACGCTGCTCGAAGTGATGATCGCGATGACGGTCGGTCTGCTGGTGCTTGCCGCTGCCGGTGCGCTGTATCACGCCCAGCGCGTCGCGCAGCGGCGAGCGGAAGACGGGTTCCGGATGCGCGATGCGGCCGCGACCGCACTGATGCTGATCGGCGAGCAGATCCAGATGGCCGGGTTTCGGCCGCTCGATGTCGAAGGGCCGCCATCGTTACCGCCCGTGTTCGGCTGTTCCGCGGGGCGCGTGCGAGGGAATGGAGCGCAGGTGCGCTGCGAAGCGATGCGCGCAGCGTCGGACGCATTGCTGGTTCGGTATGTCGGCGATGCCGTGTCGACGTGGCCGACGATTGGGGCACAGGTGTCGGATTGTCTCGGGCAGGGTGTTGGCGCGCCTGGTGAGCGGCCGCTCGTGGAAAATCGTTTCGACGCGCATGTCAGCCCGTCGACGGGTGAGCCCGAGTTGTACTGCGAGGGAAGCGGGCGCCCGGGTACGCCCCAACCCGTCGTGTCCGGCATCGATCAACTGCGCGTGCGTTACCTCCGTCGCGAAGCCGCGCAGTTCGTCGACGCGGGGGCGATGGGCAGCGGCGACTGGCGCGATGTCGTTGCCGTGCATGTGTGCGTGCGTGCGCGTGGCGAACCGATGCACGGGCCCGCGCGTCATGTCGATTGCGACGGCCGCACGGCCGTTTCGTCGGACGGTCGCGCGCATCTGGCGTTGCATCGAATCGTCGCGTTGCGCAATGCCGCGGTCGCATCCATCGATCCCGTGGGTGACGCGGCGCAGGATCATGAGGTGTTGCGATGATCGACGCGAACCGATTCGTCGACCAGCTCGCAATGCGAATCGCGGCAGGTTTCGACAGGCAGCGCGCCGTGGCGTTCCGCGACGTGCGGCACGCGGTGAGGGCCCCATGCTGAGCGGAACAACATCACGCACACGCTTTCCGTCCACCAGCCGCCACTGGCGTCGCGACGCAGGCCTTGCACTGCCTGCCGTGATCGCGGTTGGCGCGGCGGTCGCCGCGCTGACCGGCACATGGTTCGAATCCGCATTGACAGAATCGCGCCGCACACGTGCATTGTCGGACCGGCTGATTGCATTTCACGCAGCCGATGCGGCGGTCGCAGCCTGCACAGCGCGATTGCTCCGAGGCGGGGCGCCGTACATCGACGAGCTCGCGTCATCGGCCGAGCCGGACGCATGGCGGCGTGCGACCGCGCTGGGTGTCGCCGAAGCATTCGCGCCGTTCGCATCCTGGCCGATGGCGGCCCAGCCGCCGCGTTGCCTGATCGAAGCCTGGCGAGGCGTCGGCCCTCGAGGGAGTCGTGCTTACCTCGTCACCGCGCGTGGTGTCGGTAGCCATGCGTCAAGCGTGGTCTGGCTGCAGAGCCAGGTCGCGGTGCGACACGGACGCATCGTTGCACTGCGCTGGCGTCGCGTCGCGGCGGTTCATCGATGAAACAGCCTCCATTGCTGCGCCGATCGGTGGCGTTCACGTTGCTCGAACTGATGATCGTGCTCGCGATCGTCGCTGCGCTGGCCGGGTGGGGTATTCCGTCGTATCGCGAGCACGTCGCGTGCGTGCATCGCGCATCCGCGGTCGCTGCGCTCTACCGTGCGGCTCAGTATCTCGAAACGCTCGACGGCACGCCGCCACGGACGCTGCCAGACGCATATTCGCAGGCGCCCCCGGACGGGCAGGCGGTCTACGACATCGCGCTGCGGCGAGCAGCCGGCGACGATGCACCGGTGGCCTATGAACTCATTGCACGCCCGCTCGATGCAGGCCCAATGCGCGACGACGCATGCGGTGCTTTCACGCTGCGCGCGGACGGGACGAAAGGCAATGCAGGATCTAACGATGCGGACGCCGACGCCGACGCACGGGAGCGGACATGCTGGGGCGTGCGTTGATCACGCAATCACGCACGGAAAACGCGCAACGGCGCCGGGCCCATGCGCGCCTGTCGTTGCGTGTCAGTCGTCGTTCGTGGCAGGGTTGCGCTCGTCGCGCGACTGTTTCCAGATCCGATAGATCTCCCATGCAGCGAAGCCGACGGAGCCCCACTTCAGCGCGGGGCCAGCGCTCGCGCGTAGCAGCGAGCGTATGGGTTTCGCCAGCACGAGCGACGCGAGCGAACTCAACATCGGGTACTGGTTGACGAGTTGGCCGAGGCTCGCGTTCAGGTTCTTGGCGGACTGGCTGAAGCCGGTGCCCGACAGGCCGGGGACGAATACCTTGAGCCAACTGAAGCGCGTGACGGCGTGGCGCATTTCGGCGGCGGCTTCGGCAAGCTCGAGCCGTTCGACCTCGGATCGCAGGATCAGCAATTCCTTGCGGAGTGCGCGATGCTGCGACGCGCTCCAGTTCGATCGCGACGAATGGGGGCGGGTTGAATGGCCCGTGACGTTCTGGCTCATGGCGCGTCGGCGAAGTAGGTGAGGGAGGGGAACGCGACTGCGTTCACGGCTTGCCGCGGAAAATTTCGCGATCTTTATCGAGCTCGGCGAGCGTCGCCTCGAACACGGTCGGCGCGTCGCGCAGGCCCGAACGCGCTTTCAATGCACATCCGATGCCCGCGATCGCGTACAGCGCGGTGATGGCCGCGAGCGACTGCCAGCGATAGGTGTCCCAGAACGCGATCGTGACGAGCACGGTCAGGCTGATGAGCGCCATCGTCGCGAGCATCATGGCCGCGAGCCCGAGGAACAGCACGCCCATCAGGCGTTCCTTCTCCTCGGCGAGTTCGATGCCGACCAGTTCGAGGCGCGTTTGCAGGAGGCCGATTGCGGAGCCGACGAGGCGGCGCAGCGGTCCCTGGCCGGACGGCTGCGGGTGGGTGTCTGTCGTCATGGATGAGGCGCTTGTGCGCGCAATGAGCGGCTAGGGCAAAGCCGGCCGGGGGCGGACCGCCGGCTGGCTTCGGCACCCATACGCCGCACCGGGCGGCACATGGGGCGGAACGGCGTTGAGCGCGTTACTTGCGGTTGATCAGCAGGCCGATCAGCACGCCGACGCCGGCAGCGACGCCGATCGACGTCCACGGATGCTCGTGCACGTAGTCGTCGGTCGCGCGCGCGGCCTTCTTGCCTTTCTCGACCACCACGACCTGGACGTCGGTTGCCTTTTCCTTGGCCTGTTTCAGGCGCGACATGGCTTTCTCGCGCAGCTCGGCCGCACGGTCGCCCGTGCTGCTCGCTGCCTGCTTGAGCAGATCCTCGGCGTCCGCGAGAACGGTTTTGATATCCGACATCAGCTTCTCCTTGTTGATTTCCGACATTGCAACTCCCTTCATGCTGTCATGCTGCAGGTTCACATCGTAGCGAAACCCTTGCCTGCTGGCGAGCCGGGAAGACACGCGGCGGCGGTGCAAGACCACATGGTAAATGACTCGTAAGCATTGACAGAGCCACAAATGCTGCGAAAAGTTTCCCTTGTGGCCGTCGGTCGTGTCCCGATACCGGGTAAAAATGACAAAAAAGTATGAATATCAAACAGAATAATCGTTCGCGCCGTCCATTGCTTCCCGTAAGCTGATGGACTGTCCCGCGCCGTCCAGCGCGCGGTTTCAACCAGCATCGTTCGAGGAGGGAACATCATGAGTCTGCGTCTTGGTGACATCGCACCGGATTTCGAGCAGGAATCGAGCCTGGGCCCCATCAAGTTTCACGAGTGGCTGGGCGACAGCTGGGGCGTCCTGTTCTCGCACCCGGCCGACTACACGCCGGTGTGCACGACTGAACTCGGGCTGACCTCGAAGCTGAAGGGCGAATTCGAGAAACGCAACGTGAAGGTGATCGCGCTGTCGGTCGACGGCGTCGAATCGCACAAGGGCTGGATCAACGACATCAACGAAACGCAGTCGACCGTCGTCGGTTTCCCGATCATCGCCGACGCGGACCGCAAGGTGTCGCAGCTGTACGACATGATCCACCCGAACGCGAACGAAACGCTGACGGTGCGCTCGCTGTTCGTGATCGACCCGAACAAGAAGGTGCGGCTCACCATCACCTATCCGGCCAGCACCGGCCGCAACTTCGACGAAGTGCTGCGCGTGATCGACTCGCTGCAGCTGACCGACAACTACAAGGTCGCGACGCCCGGCAACTGGAAGGACGGCGACGACGTCGTGATCGTGCCGTCGCTGCAGGATCCGGAAGAGCTGAAGAAGCGTTTCCCGAAGGGCTTCAACGCTGTGCGTCCGTACCTGCGCCTCACGCCGCAGCCGAACAAGTAAGCAGCGGCGGGTGAACGCGGTACCGGGCCGGCGGCCCGAAGCGCGGATCCGATGAAAAACGGCCCGTCCGGCAGTCATGCCGGGCGGGCCGTATCTTTTTGCGCGTACGCCGCGGCACTGCCGCGTACGACGCCGCATCCGGACGATCAGAAGAACGCCTGGATGCCCGTCTGCGCACGGCCGAGGATCAGCGCGTGGATGTCGTGCGTGCCTTCGTACGTGTTCACCACTTCGAGGTTGACGAGATGGCGCGCGACGCCGAATTCGTCCGAGATGCCGTTGCCGCCGAGCATGTCGCGCGCGAGCCTCGCGATGTCGAGCGCCTTGCCGCACGAGTTGCGTTTCATGATCGACGTGATTTCGACGGCCGCCGTGCCTTCGTCCTTCATCCGGCCGAGACGCAGCACACCCTGCAGGCCGAGCGTGATTTCGGTCTGCATGTCGGCGAGCTTCTTCTGGATCAGCTGGTTCGCGGCGAGCGGCCGGCCGAACTGCTTGCGGTCGAGCACATACTGCCGCGCGGTGTGCCAGCACGACTCGGCCGCGCCGAGCGCGCCCCAGGCAATGCCGTAGCGCGCCGAGTTCAGGCACGTGAACGGGCCGCGCAGGCCGCTCACGTTCGGCATCAGGTTCTCTTCGGGCACGAACACTTCGTCGAGGACGATCTCGCCGGTGATCGACGCGCGCAGCCCGACCTTACCGTGGATCGCCGGCGCCGACAGGCCCTTCCAGCCCTTCTCGAGGATGAAGCCGCGGATCGCGTCCTTGCCGTTTTCTTCCAGTTTCGCCCACACGACGAACACGTCGGCGATCGGCGAGTTGGTGATCCACATCTTCGAGCCGGATAGGGAATAACCGCCGGCCACCTTCGTCGCGCGCGTGACCATGCTGCCCGGGTCGGAGCCATGGTTCGGCTCGGTCAGGCCGAAGCAGCCGATCCATTCGCCGGTCGCGAGCTTCGGCAAGTATTTCTGCTTCTGCGCGTCCGAGCCGAATTCGTGAATCGGCACCATCACGAGCGACGACTGAACGGACATCATCGAGCGGTAGCCGGAGTCGACGCGCTCGACTTCGCGCGCGATCAGCCCATAACTCACGTAATTGAGGCCGGGGCCGCCGTACTCTTCCGGAATCGTCGGGCCGAGCAGGCCGATCTCACCCATCTCGCGGAAGATCTCGGCGTCGGTGCGTTCATGGCGGAATGCCTCGGTGACGCGCGGCGCGAGCTTGTCCCGCGCATACGCGTGCGCGGCATCGCGCACCATCCGCTCTTCTTCGGTCAGTTGCTGGTCGAGCAACAGCGGATCGTCCCAATGAAAAGTTGCAGCGCTCATCGTGTCATCTCCTGTTGGCCAGGGTGGGCGCGTCAGCGCTTGCCCTGATCCCATGCTTTGCGGTCGGTCCCGGGTTGGCGCTTCGCGGCCTGCCCCGATATCTAACGTTCGCTTGACTATAGTTCCGCTGTGCGGAACAATGTTTTGCAAAACGAACCCAGTGTAGCATCACATGACGCTTTCAACCATCGACGAAACCACGATCGACGAGCGCAAGTTCGTCGTTGCGCTCGCGCGCGGGCTCGACCTGCTGCGCGCATTCCGGCCCGGCGAGACGATGCTCGGCAATCGCGACTTCGCGGAGCGCACCGGGCTGCCCAAGGCGACGGTGAACCGGCTCGCCTATACGCTGACCGTGCTCGGCTACCTGCGCTATGACGAGACGCTCGGAAAGTATGCGCTCGACGCCGGCGTGCTGTCGCTCGGCTACGCGCTGCTGTCCGGCTCGGGGACGCTCGATCTCGCCCGGCCGCACATGCAGGCGCTCGCGCGCGAGATCGGTGCGGCCGTGTCGCTCGGCTGCCGCGACGGGCTCGACATGATCTATCTGGAGACGATCCGCAGCGAAACCGCGCTGACGCTCGGGCTTGCGCCCGGCTCGCGGTTGTCGATGCTGACGAGCTCGATGGGGCGCGCGTACCTGGCCGTGCAACCGGAGGACGTGCGCCGCGCGCTCTATGCGGATCTGCACCGGGCCGCCGGCGGCGCGGCCGACGCGGATGCGCTCGTCGCGGCCGCTCGGGACGCGGTGGCCGAGTTCTCCGCGGGCGGATGCTGCTATTCGTTCCGCGCGTGGCACATGGACGTGAACGCGGCGGCCGTGCCGTTTCGCGAACCGCGCGAGGGGCGCTGGCTGATCCTGAGCTGCAGCGGGCCTGCGTCGTCGATGGACGAGGACGTGTTCCGCACGCAGGTCGGGCCGAAGCTGAAGGCGCTCGCGCAGCGGCTCGGGCAGACGGTCTGAAACGGTCGCGGCGAGCGGCGCGTCGGCGGGCCGACCGGGCACCGGAGGGGGCGCCGCAGCCGGTTGCACCGCGCGCGAACCGCGCTCATCATCGTCCACCGGTTCCCCGACGATAACGAGGTTCGCGATGTCCCACCCGGAAACCATGGAAGGCGGTTGCGCATGCGGGGCGATCCGCTACCGGATCGCCGGCATTCCGGCCGACGCAGGCTTTTGCCATTGCCGGCTCTGTCAGCGCACGACGGGGGCGGCGGTCGTCGCGTCGGCATCGGTGCCGCTCGACGCATTCGAATACCTGCGGGGTGAGCCGACGGTCTATGCGTCGAGCGCGTGGGGCGAGCGGCGCTTTTGCGGCCGCTGCGGCGCGCAGTTGGAGTACCGCCTGACCGATGCGCCGACGACCGTGGAAATCAACTACGCAACGCTCGACGAGCCGGCGCGGCTGCGTCCCGCGTGGCACGTCTGGTACGGGGATCGCTTCCCGGGCATCGAGATCGACGACGATCTGCCGAAATTCGACGATGGCGGAACGGCATAGGCTGCGGCCGTCGCCGTGCCGGCATCGAATCCGCGCGCAAGTGCGTTCTACCTTTCACGCATGAACGGAAGAGGAACCGGCCGGTTTCGGGCGGCGATGCCCGCCGCCCCCGATTCCCGAAGCAATCCGGGCGTCGGATTCCGCCATCCGGCGTGCCGCGCCCCGCGCGGGCCGGGCACCCGCCCGCTCAGGCCGGGACGACCTTCGCGAACACCGGCCCCTGCATGAACCGCACGTCGTGCTGGCGCAGCAGCTCGCACTGCGTCTCGTCGACGACGCCGTCGAAGATCAGCGGAATCCGCACGCGCTGCGCATACGCGACCAGCGCCTTCACCATCCCGTCGCGCAGCGCGATGCCCGCATCCATCTTGATGTAGTCGGGCCGCGCCATCTCCGATTCAACCGCGAGGATCCGGCCCGGGTCGGGCAGCTTGTCCGCGACCTTGAAGCCGTGATGCTGGTAGCTGCGCGTCAGGTAGCCGAGGAAGGTCTTGTGCGCGACCGCGACCGCCGGCAGCTCGATCACGATTCGCTCGGTCGGCAGCCCGAAGCGCTGCAGCACCGACGAAAAATGCTTGCCGTGGTCGTACTTCACGCTCTTGAGCAGCCGTTCGTGTACGCGCAGGAACAGCAGCCCGTGTCGTTGCGCGCCGAAGAAGTTGATCGCGTGCAGCGCGCGCGACAGCCGGTCGATCGCGACGAGCGTCTGGTCGTCGACAGCGGAGTCGACCGGGTCGTGCGGCGTGCCCGTGACCAGCGTGACGGCCTGGAAGCCGAGTTCGTCGCCGTAGCGCTCGATCGCGTCAGCAAACGACGTCGACTGCGGCGCGCCGGGCATCGTCACGTCGTAGATCGGTTCATAGGCGCTCGCGAGCGTGCGCTCCGGCAGGATTGCGCACGCGGTGCCGCCCTCGGCGAGCGCGAGGTGTTCCCGCAGATACGGCAATTGCCCGGCACGGACGATCAGCTCGGGAATGTTGGGCGGAATCATCGGCGTAGGAAGGAAAAATGGCGGCCGAAAGGGCCGCCTCGTGCCTTGATATTAGCAGCGCGCGCCCGGCTCGGCTTGGCGTTTCGCTCATATGGTTATCCCGTCCTCGAGCCGATGGCTAGGGTTTACGTTGATTTCACTATTCGTAATTGGTTTTACTATTCGTAAATCCAAAGATTTGTCGCCGATCAAGAAAAGCGGCGTTCGGGCGCCCGGAGCGGCGGCCGTTTCCCGAATCGAATCAACAGGAAGCAAGGAGCGAGACGTGGCGGTTGACAGCAAGTGGGCGAGGCAGGGCGGGCCGCGGCAGCGGCGGGCAACGGGCATGAGCGGGACGACGCGACGCGCGTCGGCGCACGGACGGCAGGGCTGAGGAGCGGATGGCGACCATGAGCATCGATTACCAGACGCTGAAGTTCGACTACCGGCCGCGCGCGACGCGGGGCGCCGGCGATGACACCGCCATCCACCCGGTGGTGGTGGTCGGGGCGGGCCCGGTGGGCCTGTCGGCCGCGATCGACCTCGCGCAGCAGGGCGTGCCGGTCGTGCTGCTCGACGACGACGACACGCTGTCGACGGGCTCGCGCGCGATCTGCTTCGCGAAGCGCACGCTCGAGATCTTCGATCGTCTCGGCTGCGGCGAGCGTTTCGTCGACAAGGGCGTGAGCTGGCACGTCGGCAAGGTGTTCCTGCAGGACGAACAGCTGTATGCGTTCGACCTGCTGCCGGAGGAAGGCCATGCGCGTCCCGCATTCATCAACCTGCAGCAGTACTACGTCGAAGGCTATCTGGCCGAGCGCGCGTTCGCGCTGCCGAACATCGACATCCGCTGGAAGCACAAGGTGACGGGTGTCGCGCAATCGGCGGAACACGCCACGCTCACCGTCGAGACGCCGGAAGGCATCGAGACGCTGCGCGCGCAGTACGTGATCGCGGCCGACGGCTCGCGCAGCCCGATGCGCGCCGCAATGGGCCTCGAGAGCCGCGGCCGCACATTCAAGGACCGCTTCCTGATCGCCGACGTGAAGATGAAGGCGGAATTCCCGACCGAGCGCTGGTTCTGGTTCGATCCGCCGTTCCACCGCAACCAGTCGGTGCTGCTGCACCGCCAGCCCGACAACGTCTGGCGCATCGACTTCCAGCTCGGCTGGGACGCCGATCCGGTCGCCGAGAAGCAGCCGGAGCGCGTGATCCCGCGCGTGCGCGCGCTGCTCGGGCCGGACGCCGAGTTCGAGCTGGAATGGGTGAGCGTCTATACGTTCCGCTGCCAGCGGATGGATACGTTCCGGCACGGCCGCGTGCTGTTCGCGGGCGATTCCGCGCACGGCGTGTCGCCGTTCGGCGCGCGCGGCGCGAACAGCGGCGTGCAGGACGCGGACAACCTCGCGTGGAAACTGAAGCTCGTGCTCGACGGCCGCGCGGACGACCGCCTGCTCGACACCTATGCGAGCGAGCGCGAGTTCGCGGCTGACGAGAACATCCGCAACTCGACGCGCTCGACCGACTTCATCACGCCGAAGAGCGCGGTGTCGCGCGTGTTCCGCGACGCGACGCTGAAGCTCGCGCGTGACTGCGAGTTCGCGCGCAAGCTCGTGAACAGCGGCCGCCTGTCCGTGCCGGCCGTGCTGGCCGATTCGCCGCTGAATACGCCGGACCGCAACGGCGACGCGTTCGCGTGCGCGATGCGGCCGGGCGCGGCGGCGGCCGATGCGCCGGTGCGCGCGCACGGCGCGTCGGGCTGGCTGCTGCGGCACCTGGGCGACGGCTTCGCGGGCATGCTGTTCGGCCTGCCGGGCGACGCCGCCGCGCTCGCGCAGGCACTCGACGGCCTGGCGCTGCCGGTGCGGCCGGTGCTGGTCGTGCCGGCCGGACACGCGCAACCGGTGGCTGGCGTCGACGTCGTGGAGGACGTCGACGGTTTCGCCGCGCAACGCTACGACGCGAAGCCCGGCACGTTCTACCTGCTGCGCCCCGACCAGCACGTCTGCGCGCGGATGCGCTCGCTCGAGCGCCAGGCGATCGCCGACGCGCTGGCGCGCGCGACCTGCGCGCGCGGAACACCGCATTGAACACGACAACGATACCGGAGACACCCGTCATGCCCCGACTCGATACCCGCCCGCGCCTGGCCGATCCGGACGCGTTCTACGAAGCGCTGATCGACATGCATCGCGATCTGTCCGACGCCGACAGCCAGCTCGTCAACGCGAAGCTGATCCTGCTGCTCGCGAACCAGATCGGCGATGCCGACGTGCTGCGCGAAGCGATGGCGCTCGCGCGCCAGGGCGTGACACCGCCCGTGCATCCGGCCGCCGAGGTGGCGCAATGAGCGCGGCGCCGGCCGACGCGCGCGTGCTCGAAGTCGAGCGCGTGATCGACGAGACTCATCGCCCTGGCTTTCACTGGATGCTGCTCGCGTTGTGCGGGCTGTGTCTCGTGATCGACGGCTTCGATGCGCAGGCGATGGGCTACGTCGCGCCGAGCGTGATCGCCGAATGGGGCGTGCCGAAGCAGGCGCTCGGCCCGGTGTTCAGCGCGAGCCTGTTCGGGATGCTGCTCGGCGCGCTCGGGCTGTCGGTGCTGGCCGACCGGATCGGGCGGCGCCCGGTGCTGATCGGCTCGACGCTGTTCTTCGCGGTGACGATGCTCGCGACGCCGTTCGCAAGCTCGATTCCCGTGCTGATGGCGCTGCGCTTCGTCACGGGCCTCGGCCTCGGCTGCATCATGCCGAACGCGATGGCGCTGGTCGGCGAATTCAGCCCGGCCGCGCATCGCGTGAAGCGGATGATGATCGTGTCGTGCGGCTTCACGCTCGGCGCCGCGATCGGCGGCTTCATCAGCGCCGCGCTGATTCCGGCGCTCGGCTGGCGCTCGGTGTTCTTCGTCGGCGGCGCGGTGCCGCTCGTGCTCACGCTCGCGATGCTCGCGCGGCTGCCCGAGTCGCTGCAGTTCCTGGTGCTGAAAGGGCGCGACGCGCAGGCCCGCGCCTGGCTCGCGCGCTTCGCGCCGCAGGCCGGCATCGACGCGAGCACGCGCCTCGTCGTGCGCGAGCGCGCGGCGAGCGGCGCGCCGGTCGCCGAGCTGTTCCGCCATGGCCGCCTGCCGGTCACGCTGCTGTTGTGGGCCATCAGCTTCATGAACCTGATCGACCTGTACTTCCTGTCGAACTGGCTGCCGACCGTGATGCGCGACGCGGGCTATTCGCCGGGCACGGCGGTGATCGTCGGCACGGTGCTGCAGACGGGCGGCGTGATCGGCACGCTGTCGCTCGGCTGGTTCATCGAACGCTACGGCTTCATGCGCGTGCTGTTCGCGTGCTTCGCGTGCGCGGCCGTCTCGGTCGGACTGATCGGCTCGGTCGCCCATGCGCTGCCGTGGCTGCTGATTGTCGTGTTCGCGGGCGGATTCTGCGTGGTCGGCGGGCAGCCAGCCGTGAATGCGCTCGCGGGCCAGTATTACCCGACGTCGCTGCGCTCGACCGGCATCGGCTGGAGCCTCGGCATCGGCCGGATCGGCTCGGTGCTCGGGCCGCTCGTCGGCGGACAACTGATTGCGCTCAACTGGACCAACGGCGCGCTGTTCCACGCAGCCGCGGTGCCCGTGCTGTGCTCGGCGCTGTTCGTGCTGGGACTGGCCGGCGTAACGCGGCGCAGCGGTGCGCAGGCGCCGAATGCCGCCATGAATTGATGGAGAAAGGAAACGATGACGCTTGACCTGTCGAAACCGGCGAACGCCGGCTACCTGAGCGGTTTCGCGAACGAATTCGCGACCGAGGCACTGCCCGGCGCGCTGCCGCATGGCCGCAACTCGCCGCAGCGCGCGCCGTACGGACTGTATGCGGAGCAACTGTCGGGCACCGCGTTTACCGCGCCACGCAGCCACAATCGCCGCTCGTGGCTGTACCGGATCCGGCCCGCGGCCGTGCACCGGCCGTTCGAGCCGTTCACGGGCACGCAGCGGCTCGTGTCGGAATTCGGCGACTCGGCCGACGTGCCGCCGACGCCGCCGAACCAGCTGCGCTGGGATCCGCTGCCGATGCCGGCCGAACCGACCGATTTCGTCGAAGGGCTCGTGACGATGGCCGGCAACGGCTCGGCGGCCGCGATGAACGGCTGCGCGATCCACCTGTACGCCGCGAACCGCTCGATGCAGGACCGCTTCTTCTACAGCGCCGACGGCGAACTGCTGATCGTGCCGCAGCAGGGGCGGCTCTTCATCGCGACCGAGTTCGGCCAGCTCGACGTCGAGCCGTTCGAGATCGCGGTGATCCCGCGCGGCGTGCGGTTTTCCGTCGCGCTGCCGAACGGCGATGCGCGCGGTTACATCTGCGAGAACTTCGGCGCGCTGCTGCGCCTGCCGGACCTCGGCCCCATCGGCTCGAACGGGCTCGCGAACCCGCGCGATTTCCTCACGCCGCAGGCCGCGTACGAGGATCGCGAGGGCGCATTCGAGCTGGTCGCGAAGCTGAACGGGCGCCTGTGGCGCGCGGATATCGGACATTCGCCGTTCGACGTCGTCGCGTGGCACGGCAACTACGCGCCGTACAAATACGACCTGCGGCTGTTCAACACGATCGGCTCGATCAGCTTCGACCATCCCGATCCGTCGATCTTCCTCGTGCTGCAGTCGCCGAGCGACACGCCCGGCGTCGACTCGATCGATTTCGTGATCTTCCCGCCGCGCTGGCTCGCGGCCGAGGATACGTTCCGCCCGCCCTGGTTCCACCGCAACGTCGCGAGCGAGTTCATGGGGCTCGTGCACGGCGCGTACGACGCGAAGGCCGAAGGCTTCGTGCCGGGTGGCGCGAGCCTGCACAACTGCATGTCGGGCCACGGGCCGGATGCGGACACGTTCGAGAAGGCATCGGCGAGCGACACGACGAAGCCGCACAAGGTCGACGCGACGATGGCGTTCATGTTCGAAACCCGCACGCTGATCCGGCCGACGCGCTACGCGCTCGACACCGCGCAGCTGCAGGCCGACTACTTCGAATGTTGGCAAGGCATCAAGAAACACTTCAATCCGGAGCAACGATGAGCGATACCCAAGACTGGCGCGCGACGCTCGACCCGGCCCGCAAGAGCTGGGTCGAGACGGCGAACGATCCCGCCTGCGATTTCCCGATCCAGAACCTGCCGTTCGGGATCTTCAGCGATGCGAAGCAACCGGCGCGCCGCGCGGGCGTCGCGCTCGGCGACCAGATCGTCGACCTCGCCGCGCTCGCGCGTGCGGGCCTCGTGACGCTGCCGGCCGGCGCCGATGCGTTCGCTGCACCGACGCTCAACGCATTCATCGCGCTCGGCCGCGACGCATGGCGCAGCGTGCGCGTGCAACTGTCGGACCTGTTCTCGCGCGAGAACGCGCGGCTGCGTGACGATGCGGCGCTGCGCGCGCAGGTGCTCGTCGCGCAGCGCGACGCGACGCTTCACCTGCCGGTCGACATTCCCGGCTACACCGATTTCTATTCGTCGAAAGAGCATGCGACCAACGTCGGTTCGATGTTCCGTGATCCGAAAAATGCGCTGTTGCCGAACTGGTCGGAGATGCCGATCGGCTACAACGGCCGAGCGTCGTCGGTGGTCGTGAGCGGCACGCCGGTGCGGCGCCCGAACGGCCAATTGAAGCTGCCCGACCAGGAGCGTCCGGTGTTCGGCGCATGCCGCAAGCTCGACATCGAACTGGAAACGGGCTTCATCGTCGGCCGCGGCAACGCGCTCGGCGAGCCGATCGCGTGTGAGGATGCCGAAGCACATATCTTCGGGATGGTGCTGCTGAACGACTGGAGCGCGCGCGATATCCAGCAGTGGGAATACGTGCCGCTCGGCCCGTTCAACGCGAAGACTTTCGCGACGACGACCTCGCCGTGGATCGTCACGCTCGACGCGCTCGAACCGTTTCGCGTCGAGCAGCCCGAACAGTCGCCGCAGCCGCTCGCGTATCTACGGCACGCGGGCAAGCATGCGTTCGACATCGCGCTCGAAGTGACGCTGCGCGCGGAGGGTGCCGCCGAAGCGACGTCGATCTGCCGCACCAACTTCAAGCACATGTACTGGACGATGGCGCAGCAGCTCGCGCATCACACGGTCGCGGGCTGCAACACGCGCGTCGGCGACCTGATGGGATCGGGCACGATCAGCGGGCCGACGAAAGATTCGTTCGGCAGCCTGCTCGAACTGACGTGGAACGGCAAGGAGCCGCTCGCGCTGAACGGCGGCGGCAGCCGCGCGTTCATCGAGGACGGCGACGAGCTCACGCTCGCCGGATGGTGCCAGGGCGACGGCTATCGCGTCGGCTTCGGCACGTGTGCCGGCAAGATCTTGCCGGCGTTGAAGGCGTAACGCGCAACGTAGCGATCATGAGCACGACGGCCCGCATTGCGCGGGCCGTCGTCGTTTTTGCAGTGTGACCGGCGTATCCGTGGCCCGGCGGCGCGTGTTCGCGCCGTCGTCGTCCGGGCGGCGCGCTGCGGCGGGCGCGCCAATGTCAGACCGCGCGCTGCAACGCGGCGCGTCGTTCCCACAGCGCGGCCGCGACGAACGCGGCGGCGCAGACGACCAGCACGCCGATCAGCGCGTTGCTGCCCAGTTGCTCCATCAACGCGCCGGCAACCAGCGGGCCGCCGAAGCTCGCGGCGCTCCACGATGCCGACACGAGCGAACTCGCGGTGACGAGCGCCGCGCCGCGGAAGCGTTCGCCGCATGCGACCAGCGACAGCGTGTAGATGCTGCCGGCCGCCGCGCCGAGCACGAACAGCAGCGGCCAGCACAGCCACGGATCGGCGATCACGAGCGGCAGCAGCGGCAGGCCGGCGAGCACGATCCAGCCGGCGCCGAGGTGCACGCGTTCGCGGCCGAGCTTGTCCGCGAGCCAGCCGATCGGGAACTGCATCGCCGTATCGCCGAACAGCATGATCGATGCGAGCAGCACGGCGGTCGCGCTCGCGACGCCGTGATCCATCGCATAGAGCGGCAGCAGCGACAGCGCGAGCGTATCGAACAGCGCGAAGAAGCCGGTGCCGATGATCAGCGCGGGCATGCGCGGCAGCACGGCGAGCCAGCTGTCGTGCGCTGCGTGATGCGCGTCGTCGCCGGCGAGCGGCGCGCGCCGGATCGTCGCGAGCGTCGGCAGTGCGAGCAGGAACAGTGCGCCACACAGCGCGAAGCGGATGCTCGTCGCGCCGGCGATCTGGCTGACGAGCACGGGGCCCGCCATCTGGAACAGCGTGAAATTCGTCGCGTAGATCGCGACCACGCGGCCGCGCGTCGAATCGTCGGCGAGCTGGTTGACCCACGCCTCGCCGATCGTGAACAGCAACATCAGCGCCGCGCCGCACAGCACGCGCAGCACGCCCCATACGATCAGGTTCGACGTGAACTGCATCAGCGCGGTGGCTGCAGCAAGCAGTACGACCGACACGACGATCGCGCGTCGCGAGCCGATGTGTCGCGCGAGCGCGGTGACGAACGGGACGATTGCGAGGCCCCCCAGGGCCTGCGCGGCTGTCAGCATGCCGACGACGTTGGTGCCGTGTCCGGCCTCGGTCAGCGCGAGCGCAGTGAGCGGCAGTGTGGCGCCGGTGCCGAGACCGACGACCGCGACGCTCAGGATCAGCGCAAGGAAATCACGGTTGAGAATGGCTTTCATCGGGCGCGATGCTACACCGCGGACCCTGAAAGGTCCATGAAGGCCATCAGGTTCGCATGGAGTTGTGCGCGCAACGATTGCAGCAGGGTTGCGTTACACGTACTCGGTCGGCACGGCGACCGGGCGGCGTTCGAGCGACGCCGACCACAGCGTGAGCGCCAGTGCCGCGACAGCCATCGCGACGCCGACCCACGGCAGGTTCACGAGCGACATGCCGGAGCCGATCGCCATGCCGCCGAGCCAGGCGCCCGTCGCATTGCCGAGGTTGAACGCGCCCTGGTTCAGCGTCGACGCGAGGTTCGGCGCGTCGCTCGCGCGATCGACGATCAGGATCTGCAGCGGCGGCACGATCGCGAACGCGAGGATGCCCCACACGAAGATCGTCGCGAGCGCCGCGAACGGCAAATGCATCGTGCCCGCGAACAGTGCGAGGACGATGCCGATCAGCGCGAGCGTCGCGATCAGCGACGGCATCCGGCGCCAGTCGGCGAGCTTGCCGCCGAGCGTGCCGCCGACCGTCAGGCCGAGGCCGAACAGCAGCAATACGTAGGTGACTTGACGCGGCGAGAAGCCCGTCACGTCCTCGAGGATCGGCGTGATGTACGTGAACACGCTGAACAGGCTCGCGGAAGCAAGCACGCTGATGCCGAGCACCATCAGCACCTGCGGGTGCTTCAGCACGCTGAATTCCCGCGTGATGCTGGTGTCGGGCATCGCGAGGTTCTTCGGCAGGCAGACCGCGAGCGCGGCGGCCGCGGCGATGCCGATGCCGGTGACGGCCCAGAACGTCGCGCGCCAGCCGAACGCCTGGCCGAGCGCGGTGCCGAGCGGCACGCCGAGCACGTTCGCGAGCGTGAGGCCGGTGAACATCAGCGCGATCGCCTGCGCGCGCCGGTTCGGCGCGACCAGGTTGCTCGCGACCACCGAACCGATCCCGAAGAACGCGCCATGGCAGAACGCGGTGACGACGCGCGCGGCCATCAGCACCGCGTAGCCGGGCGCGATCGCGCAGAACAGGTTGCCCGCGATGAACAGCCCGATCAGGCCCATCAACGCGCGCTTGCGCGGCATCTTCGCGGTGACGATCGCGAGGATCGGCGCGCCGATCGTCACGCCGAGCGCGTAGCCCGACACGAGCATGCCGGCGGCCGGGATCGACACGCCGAGGTCGCGGGCGACGTTGGGCAGCAGCCCCATGATCACGAACTCGGTGGTACCGATTCCAAATGCGGCAACGGCAAGGGCGAAGAGAGGTAACGGCATCGCGGTGGGCTACGGAAAGGCCGCGGCCCGAGGTCGGCGCGGGATGCGCGGGGCGGGCGGGGCGGAGAGGCATCAGCCGCGATTCTACTTCAGTGAAAACCCCTATGCTCGGGGCCAAAACGGATGTTGCCGGCGTGCGACGCGGTAACGGCCGGGGGCGCCTCACAGTGTGGGATTGGGCGGGTCCAGCGGCGGCGCGCGGCGAAATTCGGGTCGGAGCGACGCCGGTGGAGCGGCGCCTTACGCGCGCTGTGGGTTCGGTCAGCGTTCGGGCAGGGCGCCGGCGGGTGCCGAGTCTGAGCGGTCGTCCGGTTCGGCAACTGCGGGCGACGGCGATGGCGACGATCCGGCTGTCGCGCCGGCGTTTGCCGTGCAATCGGCGGCCTGCATCACCGGTGCGTCCCAGCCGTTTTCGAACAGGCATGCCTCGATCGGCATCCGCGCGGCCCAGCGCTCCTCCTCGAGCATCGGCTTCGCGTAGAACGCATCGACATGCCCGACGCACAGCACGGCGATCGGCTTCGCGCCGGCCGGCATGCCGAGCAGCGTGCGCAGCGCGTCGACGTCGAACAGCGACACCCAGCCCATCCCGAGCCCTTCCGCGCGCGCGGCGAGCCACATGTTCTGAATCGCGCAGGCGGCGGACGCGAGGTCCATCTCCGGCAGCGTGCGGCGGCCGAACACGTGGCGCTCGCGATCGTCGGTCAGCGCGACGACCAGCAACTCGCCGCATTCGCGCACCCCTTCGACCTTCAGCCGCATGAATTCGTCCTGCCGCTCGCCGAGTGCGTCGGCGGTCGCGCGGCGCTCGGCCTCGACCAGCGCGTGGATCGCGGTGCGCAGCGCGGGATCGGTGATGCGGATGAAGCGCCATGGCTGCATGAAGCCGACGCTCGGCGCGTGGTGCGCGGCGCGCAGCAGCCGCGCGAGCGTGGCCGGATCGACGGGCGCCGGCGTGAAGTGGCGCATGTCGCGCCGTTCGAAGATCGCGCGGTAGACCGCGGCAATGGCGGAGTCGTCGAAACGCATGAGCGGCAGAAGCAAGGGGGAAGTCGGCGCAACGATAGCAGACGCCGGACGGGCGGCGTTACATCAGTCAAAACAAAATGATGAATCGTTGACGGATCACGTGCGCCGAGCGCCGAGGATCAGCGCCCCGTCGTGACGACGTTGGTCGGCGTGCCGGCGTGCCACGCCTCGATGTTCAGCAGCGTCGTGTGCGCGATCTCGGCGAGCGCCTCGCGCGTGAAGAACGCCTGGTGCGACGTGACGATCACGTTCGGGAACGTCAGCAGGCGCGCGAGGACGTCGTCCTGCAGCGGCAGGTCGGAGTGATCCTCGAAGAACAGACCGCTCTCCTCCTCGTACACGTCGAGCCCGAGATGGCCGAGCTGGCCGCTCTTGAGCGCGTTGACCAGCGCCTGCGCGTCGACGAGGCCGCCGCGGCCGGTATTGATCAGCATCGCGCCGTGCTTCATCCGCGCGAGTGTCTGCGCGTTGATCAGATGGTGCGTCGACGGCAGCAGGGGGCAGTGCAGGCTGACGATGTCCGAATGGTGCAGCAGCTCGTCGAGTTCGACGTAGCGCGCGCCGAACGCGATCAATTCGTCGTCGTACGGCGGCATCGAGTGCGCGAGCACGTGCATCCCGAAGCCCATCATGATCTTCGCGAACACACTGCCGATCAGGCCGGTGCCAATCACGCCGACGGTCTTGCCGTGCAGGTCGAAGCCCAGCAGGCCGTTCAGCGAGAAGTCGCCTTCGCGCGTGCGTGCGACCGCGCGCGGCAGCCGGCGGTTGAGTGCAAGGATCAATGCGACCGCGTGTTCGGCAACCGCATGCGGCGAATACGCCGGCACGCGCACGACGGCGATGCCGAGCCGCTCCGCGGCCGCCAGGTCGACGTGGTTGAAACCCGCCGAGCGCAGCGCGATCAGGCGCGTGCCGCCGTCAGCGAGCCGTTGGAGCACGGCCGCGTCGACGGTGTCGTTGACGAACGGACAGACGACCTCGAAGCCGTGCGCGAGGATCGCGGTCTCCGCGTCGAGGTGCGACGGCTGGAAGTGCAGCCGATAGCCGAATTGCCGGTTGGCGGCGGTAAACGATTCGTCGTCGTACTGCCGGCTGCTGAACAGGATTACACGCACGCTGCACCTCCGATGGCTGTCGCGTGCAGTTTACTGCAGGCCCGTCTGCCGGCCGGTGGCGATGTCGGTGCGATCGGGCGTGCGCAGGAAGCCGTAGCCGGTCCGCTCGCGGGCCGCTTGTGCGCCGAAATGCTCGAGCGCGTGCTCGACGAAGCTTCGCGTGCGGGCCGGCACGTACTGGCGGTTCGGGTAGACGAGGGACAGCTGCGTGTCCGTGTCGTCGATCCGGTAGGCGGGCAGGAGCCGCACGAGCGTGCCGGTGGCGAGCGCGTCGACGATGCTCGCCTCGGGCAGCACCGCGATGCCGGACCCGGCGACGGCCGCCGCCTGCACGAGCGCCAGCTGGTTGACCGTGCAGGTCGGGCGCACCGTGATCGAATGCGTGACGCCGTCGTGGCCGACCAGCCGCCACGCGGGCGCATGCTGGTGCGGCGCGAGCGCGACCCAGTCGTGGCCCGGCAGGTCGTCGGGTGCGCGCGGCTCGCCGCGCCGTTCGAGATACGCGGGCGCCGCGCAGGCGACGAACGGGTTCGGTGCGAGTGCGTGGCCGATCAGGGTCGGGTTGCCGTCGAGCCGGTTGCCCGTCGCGATGCCGACGTCGTAGCCGGATTCGAGCACGTCGAGCGGCCCTTCGGCGACGGTAAGCTGCACGCGCAGTTCCGGGTAGCGGTGCCGGAAACTGCTGACGAGCGGGGTGAGCGCAAGCGGCGACAGCAGGCCCGACGCGACCACGCGCAGCGTGCCGGCCGGCTCGCGCACGGCGTGCGCGACGGACGCCTCGAGATGATCGAATTCCTCGAGCAGCGCACGGCAGCCGTCGAGGTAGCGCAGGCCGGCCTCGGTCAGCGACAGGTTGCGCGTGGTGCGGTGGATCAACCGCGTGTTCAGGTGAGACTCGAGCATCGCGATCGAGCGCGTGACGAGCGCATTGGATACGCCTAGATGGTGCGCCGCGCGCCGGAAGCTCTGCTGTTCGGCGACGCAGACGAACACACGCATGGTCTGAATCTGGTTCATGGCTCGCGAATTTCTGGCCCGGTTGATTGATTTTGGTTGTGATTTTTCGTTGCGCGACCTGGAAAAGCGTCGCGTGACACCAGGTTCTGGCCCATATCGAAAAATCGGATTTCGATTCTGCAGACGATTGTTCATTACAGAACCGATATCCGTCAACCTGAGAAAAAGGGCGGGTTGCGTAAAATCGAAATCGCGGGTATCGATTTAGCGGGGAAGTGGCGTGTGTGTGTGCGGGGGATAGCCGGAAGTGTATTGAGTGAAACTGCCGGCGGTTTGAATATTTGTCATGTAAATCAATGTATTGTGCGTGATCGTGTGTGGCGGGGTGCGGTATTGGGTGAAATCGCTCACCAATTGATGCCGCGATAATGGATGTTTTTTGCCCGGGTCTGGTTTTCGTGGGCCGATTCCACTCTGCACGATTTTCATCGTGATGGCCGGTATTCCGGTTGATGCATGTATCGTGCAGAACGCGGGCATCCGGAGCGCGTCGCAATACTGCGCGAGAAAATCGCGGACATCGAACCGCGGATGGAACCGTTTCGCATGCGCACGGCAATGCTGCGGGATTGCGCAACCCGGTCGTGCGACGCAGGCCCGGCTGGCTGGCCCGGTCCGTCGACCGGGCCAGCGTCACGCTGTCCGGCCGCGCGTGCCTCTTGCGCGCGAGCGCGGAACGCGGAATGATCGACCAGTTGGCCGTGCCGTGCGGCGAACGACGTCCGAGCGTTTTCTTCCTACCTCCCTTGCCTGCCATGTCCATCGATTACTCGCCGATTCCCTGTCCCGTCGTCGTGCCGCTCGACGCGATCCTGCCCGAAGAACCGCTGCTGATGATGGGGGCCGGCCCGGTCCCGATCCCGGCCGCCGTCGCGAAGGCGAACACGATCGTGATCAACCACCTCGGCGCGACGATGGCGAAGATCATCGAGCAGGTGAAGGAGATGGCGCGCTACGTGTTCCAGACCCGCACGAAGTGGGTGCTCGGCGTTGCCGGCCCCGGCTCGGCCGCGATGGAGATGGCGATTTCGAACCTCGCGTGGCGCGGTACGCGCGTGCTGTCGATCCGCAACGGGTTCTTCAGCGCGCGGATGGCCGAGATGGCCACGCGCGTCGGCGCCGACGTCGCCACGCTCGAGGTGGCCGACCGCTCGGTCGCGAGCCTCGACGAAATCGCGGACGCGATCGCGCGGGAGCGGCCCGAGATCGTCACGATCGTGCAGGGCGAGACGTCGAACACCGTGTGGAACCGCGATCTGCGCGACATCGCGGCGCTCGCGAAGGCGGCCGGTGCGCTGGTCGTGGTCGACGCGGTGTGCACGCTGTCGACGATGCCGCTCGAGATGGACGCGTGGGGCATCGACGCGGTGATCACGGGGGGCCAGAAGGGGCTGTCGTCGATCCCCGGTGTGTCGCTGATCGCATTCTCCGACGCCGCGTGGGAGCGCATGAAGCATCGTCCGGAACCGAACGCGCACTGGTGCCTCGACATGGCGCTCGCGGAGAACTTCTGGCACAACGCGGGCTATCACTACACGGCGCCGGTGTCGGGCGTGCTCGCGCTGCACGAGGCGCTGCGGCTCGTCTGCGCGGAGACGCTCGAAAGTCGCTTCGCGCGCCACCTGCGCTGCTCGCTCGCGCTGCAGGCGGGCGTCGAGGCGATGGGGCTCGCGCTCTATGCGCCGAAGGACTGCCGGCTCAACTCGGTGGTCGGGATCGAGACGCCCGAAGGGCTCACGCCCGGGATGGTGTGCGGCCATATCTCGAAGCAGTACCAGGTCGAGATTTCGGGCTCGTTCGGGCTGCCGATCGTGCGGATCGGGCAGATGGGCGAACAGTGCCGCGAACACAACCTGTTCCGCACGCTGCACGCGTTCGGCCGCACGATGGTCGACCTGAAGGTGCCGGTCGACCTGCCGGCCGGCGTGGCTGCGCTCGAGCAGGAACTGTCGCGGCGCGGTACGTGAGCGGAGAGACGCGAGGCGGGTGCGCGGCACGAAACCGCCTCGTCGACAGCCGGGGTGCGGCGTTCAGCCGCCCTGCATCGCGCGCCGGTACGCGTTCGGCGTCGTGCCGTGCGCGTCGCGAAAGCGGTGGCTGAAGTGGCCGGCGTTCGCGTAGCCGCATTCGGCCGCGACCTGCGCGAGCGGTAGCGCCGTCGTGCGCAGCAGCAGGCGCGCCCGCGCGAGCCGCTGCTCGGCCACCCACGCGTGCGGCGCGCGGCCGAACGACAGCCTGAACATCCGCGAGAAATGGTATTCGGACAGCGCGGCGACGTTCGCCAGCTCGCCGAGCGTCAGCGGCTGCGACAGGTAGCTGTCGATATAGTCGCGCACGCGGCGGCGCACGGCCGGCGCGAGTCCGCCGCGGAACGGCACATCGGTGCGCGTCGTGCTCTGGCCGCGCAGCAGCAGGCTCAGCACGTCGTGCGCGGCTTCGTTGACGCGCAGCCGTCCGTCGGCATCGTCCCAGCGTTCGAGCGCAAGCGAACGGAACTGTGCCGCGACGCGTGCATCCTCGAAATAGGTGCGGTCGGCGAGCTTCAGCTCGCGCGGCTCGCGATCGAGCTCGCGGATCGCGCGCTGCGTGAAGTGCTCGGGCAGGAAGTAAAGGTGGATGAAGTGCATCTCGCCGCGCACCCACCAGCGCGACTCATGGTCGCCCGGCAGCGCGCACAGCAGGCTCGGCGCGCCGTAGCGCGGCACGCGTTCGCGCTCCGTCCGGTAGCCGCCGTCCAGATAGCACGACAGCGTGTGGTGGCCGGGCTGTTCGTAGATCGTTTCGCTTTCGTCGGTGATGCGCGTCCATTCGGCGATCGCGAGATGGTCGCCGAGCCACGTGAAGCGCTCGAGCGTCGCGTTCGCCTCGGCGAGCGTGCGGCACACCGACTGCAGGCCGAACGGCATCGCACCGCCGGCAAGGGCAGCCGCGTGGTCGATGGGCGGGGCGTACAGGGGCGAACTCATGATGGGGCGAGTATAAGCGCGCGCGAAGCGCGCCGTGCGGCCACCCGAAAAAGACCGCAATTCCGGACAATCCGCGCGGGCAGGGTGGCGGCACAGTCGGAGTCCGCTTCACTCGTTCCGCTTCGTTGCCGCCATGAACCTGTCGCTCTATTTCGTTACCGTGCTGATCTGGGGCACCACCTGGATCGCGATCAAATGGCAGCTCGGCGCCGTGCCGCCGCCCGTGTCGATCGCGTGGCGCTTCTGGCTCGCGGCCGCCGTGCTGTTCGCGCTGCTGCGCGTGATGCGCCGGCCGGTGCGCCCGCCGCGCGAGGCGTGGCGCTACCTCGTCGCGCAGGGCTTCGCGCTGTTCTGCCTGAATTTCCTGTGCTTCTACTATTCGGAGCAGGTCGTGCCAAGCGGCCTCGTCGCCGTGATCTTCTCGACCGCTCCGCTGCTGAACTCGATCAACGGCCGGCTGTTCATGGGCCGCCCGCTGCGGCCGTCCGCGATCGCCGGCGCGCTGCTCGGGCTGACCGGCATCGCATGCCTGTTCTGGCAGCAGATGGCCGGCCATCTCGACGATCACGCGACCTGGACGGGCCTCGCGATCGCGTTCGCGGGCACGATGTGCTTCTCGGCCGGCAACCTGCTGTCGAGCCGGATGCAGTCGATGGGCCTGCACCCGCTCGTGACCAACGGCTGGGCGATGCTGATCGGCGCGGCGATCCTGACGGTCGGCAGCGCGATGGCCGGGCTGCCGTTCATGATCGACCCGAGCCCGCGCTATCTCGGCGCGCTCCTCTATCTGGCCGTGCCGGGCTCGGTGATCGGGTTCACTGCTTACCTGACCCTCGTCGGCCGGATCGGGCCCGAGCGCGCCGCATACTGCACGGTGCTGTTCCCGATCGTCGCGCTTGCCGTGTCGACGGTCTTCGAGGGCTACCAGTGGTCGCCGCTCGCGGTGGTCGGGCTGTTGCTCGTGGTGGCCGGCAATCTCGTCGCGTTCGACCTGACGCGACGGTTGTTCCTGCGAACGGCCTGACCGGGGCGGCCCGTCGCGATGGCCGCCGGAAACAAAAAAACGCCCGCGCGATGCGGGCGTTTTCCTTTGGGCGCCAGGGCAGCCGCCGCCTGGTCGTCCGGCGAGCGGCTCGCTCAAGCCGCCGCGCCGCTCCCCGCGACCCGCGCCTGCCGCTGATACAGCACCATCGACAGCGCGACGCCTGCCGCCGCGGCCACCGCCGCGAACAGGAACACCTGCGGATAGCCGAACTCACCGGCCACATAGCCCGCGAGCGGGCCCGTGATGCCGAGCGAGAGGTCGAGGAACACCGAATACGCGGACAGCGCCGCGCCGCGGCTTGCCGGCGGCACGAGCCCGACGGCCTCGACGCCGAGCGCCGGGAAGATCAGGGCGAAGCCGAAGCCGGTCAGCGCGGCGCCGACGAGCGCGACGTGCGGCACCGGCGCGAGCCACAGCAGCACGAGGCCCGAGCATTCGAACGCGAACGACACGATCGCGACGCGGAAGCCGCCGTAAGTCTTGATCGTGTTCGCGAACAGCAGGCGCGCGCCGATGAACAGCGTGCCGAACACGGTCAGCGACAGCGCGGCGTTCGGCCAGTGGCGCGCCGCGTAGTACAGCGTGACGAAGGTCGCGATCGAGCCGAAGCCGGCGGAGCCGAGCGCGAGACCGAGGCCGTGCGGCAGCACGCGCGTGAACACGCTCGCATACGACATCCGTTCGCCGTGCACGAGCGGCACGGAATCGATCAGGCGTGCAAGGTAGAAGCCGGTCGCGGCGAGCGCGATCACGATCACGCCGATCAGCGCCGGATTCAACGTATGCGCGATCGCGACGCCGACGGGCGCGCCGAGCGCGAGTGCGCCGTAGGTCGCGATGCCGTTCCACGAAATCACTTTCGCGTTGTGCGCGACGCCGACCCGGCCGATGCCCCAGAGGATCGCGCCGGTGCCGCACAGGCTCTCGCCGACGCCGAGCACGAGCCGGCTCGCGACCAGCAGCACGAGGCTCGCGACCGGCCAGTGGGCCAGCAGCAGCGCGACGAGCAGCAGAACGCCCGACACGCCGCAGCCGATCAGCCCGCGCAGCACCGTCTGCTTCGGCCCGAGTGTGTCGGCGAAGCGCCCGGCGAGCGGGCGCGACGCGAGGGTCGCGAAATACTGGACGCTGATTGCGCCGCCCGCGACGATGGCGGAAAAGCCGAGGTCGTCGTGGACGAAGCCCGGCAGCACCGCGAGCGGCAGGCCGATGGTCAGGTAGCAGATGAACGTGAAGCAGACGACGGACACGATTTGCAGCGTGACCGCGAACCCGCTGCGCGGCGGTGTGGCGGAATCGGTTGACATGGGGTCGGAACGAATGGGCGAAACGGGCGGAAGACGGCGAAAAAGGGAATCGGGATTTTCCCATGGAACCGGTTTTCATGCAGGTACCATTTAGTTAATCGCGACCCGTTTCCGTTGCCGAAGAATCGCTGACGGAACGGTGCCGGCAGGCCTGGAACCCAGATGGGGCAAGGTGCTCGACGCCCGCCGTGCGGCCTCGGCGCCCATATCGCGGCAGTTATATGGGCCCCATGCGTGATGGGCTATGGGTTGCGGAATTTGATGGTGATAGCGTGCAAACTGTCAGAGAAACGTCGGTCGAGCGCCCCGCGCAGGCCGCCTTGCCCCCACTTGAAGAACGATAGAGACATGAGTGAGCCGATCCGCTTCTACCATCGTCACGCGGTCCGCGAAGTCAGCGGCGCGGACGTCACCCGCACCGTGCTGCAATACCTGCGCGAGGACGCGCACTGCACCGGCACCAAGGAAGGCTGCGCGGAAGGCGACTGCGGCGCGTGCACGGTCGTGGTCGGCGAGCTGACCGACGCGGGCACCGTCGCGTTCAAGGCCGTCAACGCCTGCATCCAGTTCCTGCCGACGCTCGACGGCAAGGCGCTGCTCACGGTGGAAGACCTGCGCCAGCCGGACGGTTCGCTGCACCCGGTGCAGCAGGCGATGGTCGATTGCCACGGGTCGCAATGCGGGTTCTGCACACCCGGTTTCGTGATGTCGATGTGGGCGCTGTACGAGAAGCATGGCCACGAAGGCTGCGGCAGTGCGTGTGCAAAGGCGAAGGACGTGCCGACGCGCACCGAGATCGCCGATGCGCTGACCGGCAACCTGTGCCGCTGCACCGGCTACCGCCCGATCGTCGACGCGGCCGTGCAGATGTTCGACGCAACCGGCGAAGGTGCGCCGGCGTCTACCGCGCCGGTCGACACGGCCACGCTCGCCCGTACGCTCGCAACGCTCAAGCGCGACGACACGTTCGACTACACGACGGCCGACGGCGCGCGCTTCGCGGCGCCGCGCACGCTCGACGCGCTGGCCGCGCTGAAAGCCGAGCGTCCCGCTGCGCGGATCCTCGCCGGCAGCACCGACATCGGCCTGTGGGTCACCAAGCAGATGCGCCGGCTGGACGACCTGATCTACGTCGGCCAGATCGCCGAACTGCAGAACGTCGTGCGCGGCGACGACTGGATCGAGATCGGCGCGGGCGTGACGGTCGAGAACGGGTATGCGGCGCTCGCCGACACGTATCCGGAACTGACGGAAATGTGGAAGCGCTTCGCGTCGCTGCCGATCCGCAACGCGGGGACGATCGGCGGCAACGTCGCGAACGGTTCGCCGATCGGCGACTCGATGCCGGGCCTGATCGCGCTCGGCGCGCGGGTCGTGCTGCGCGGCGGCGACACGGTGCGCGAGCTGCCGCTCGAGGCGCTCTACACCGGCTATCAGCAAAAGGACATGGCGCCGCACGAATTCGTCGTCGGCCTGAAGGTGCCGACCCGCACCGGCGCGCGTGCGAAGCTGCAGTTCCGGACGTACAAGCTGTCGAAGCGCTTCGACTCCGACATTTCGGCGGTGTGCGCGGCGTTCGCGTTCATCGCGGACGGCGAACTGATCCGCGAGCCGCGCATCGCGTTCGGCGGGATGGCCGCGACGCCGAAGCGCGCGACGCACACGGAAAGCCTGCTCGACGGCGCGCAATGGCACGAAGCCACCGCGCAGGCCGCGATGCAGGCGCTCGAGCGCGACTACCAGCCGCTCACCGACATGCGTGCGACGAGCGCGTATCGCCTCGATACCGCGAAGAACCTGATGTATCGATTCTGGCTGGAGACGCGTCCGCACGACCCGCTGCCGCCGCAAGCCCTGAATGTGCGTGAAGTGGCCGCCGAAGCCGGCGCCGACGTTGCCGATGTCGCGGCGCGCGTCTGAAGACGGAGAACACCGAAGATGAACCAGCAAGCAGAACCGTTCCTGAACACCCTCGACCCGCAGGCCGACGCCGCGCAGGTGCACGTCTCGCGCGCGCACGAATCGGCCCACCTGCACGTGAGCGGGCGCGCGACCTACACCGACGACATCCCGCTCGTCGCGGGCACGCTGCACGCGGCGCTCGGGTTGTCCGCGAAGCCGCACGCGAAGATCGTGTCGATGAACTTCGACGCGGTGCGCGCGACGCCCGGCGTGGTCGCCGTGTTCACGGCCGACGACATCCCCGGCGTCAACGATTGCGGCCCGATCATCCACGACGACCCGGTGCTCGCCAAGGGCATCGTGCAGTTCGTCGGCCAGCCGATGTTCATCGTCGTCGCGACGTCGCACGAAATCGCGCGGCTCGCCGCGCGCCGCGCGCAGGTCGACTACGAGGAGCTGCCCGCGATCCTGACCGCGCAGGATGCGCGCAAGGCCGAAACCTACGTGATCCCGCCGCTGAAGCTCGCGCGCGGCGACGCGGCCGCGCGGCTCGCCGCCGCGCCGCATCGCGAGTCGGGCGAGATGCTGCTCGGCGGCCAGGAGCAGTTCTACCTGGAAGGTCAGATCGCCTACGCGGTGCCGAAGGACGACGACGGGATGCATGTGTATTGCTCGACGCAGCACCCGAGCGAGATGCAGCATCTCGTCGCGCACGTGCTCGGCGTCGCGTCGCACAACGTGCTGGTCGAATGCCGCCGGATGGGCGGCGGGTTCGGCGGCAAGGAATCGCAGTCGGGCCTGTTCGCGTGCTGCGCGGCGCTCGCCGCCTGGAAGCTGCTGTGCCCGGTGAAGCTGCGTCCGGACCGCGACGACGACATGATGATCACCGGCAAGCGGCACGATTTCCATTACCGCTTCGACGTCGGCTACGACGACGACGGCCGCCTCGATGGCGTCGCCCTGGACATGACGTCGCGCTGCGGCTTCTCGGCGGACCTGTCGGGCCCGGTGATGACGCGCGCGGTGTGCCACTTCGACAACGCGTACTGGCTCGGCGACGTCGACATCGCCGGCTACTGCGGCAAGACCAACACGCAGTCGAACACCGCGTTCCGCGGCTTCGGCGGCCCGCAGGGCGCGTTCGCGATCGAATACATCCTCGACGACGTCGCGCGCTCGCTCGGCCGCGATCCGCTCGACGTGCGCTACGCGAACCTGTACGGCAAGACCGAACGCAACGTGACGCCTTACGGGCAGACGGTCGAGGACAACGTGCTGCATGAACTGCTCGGCGAACTCGAAACGACGAGCGACTACCGCGCACGGCGCGCGGGCGTGCGCGAATTCAACGCACGCAACGCGGTGCTGAAGAAGGGCATCGCGCTCACGCCGGTGAAGTTCGGCATCGCGTTCAACGTCACGCACTTCAACCAGGCCGGCGCGCTGGTGCACATCTACACCGACGGCTCGGTGCTCGTGAACCACGGCGGCACGGAGATGGGGCAGGGGCTCAACACGAAGGTCGCGCAAGTGGTCGCGCACGAGCTCGGCATCCGCTTCGGCCGGATCCGCGTGACGGCGACCGACACGAGCAAGGTCGCGAACACGTCCGCGACGGCCGCGTCGACGGGCTCCGACCTGAACGGCAAGGCCGCGCAGGATGCGGCGCGCCAGCTACGCGAGCGCCTCGCGGCGTTCGCGGCGAAGCAGTTCGGCGACGGCAAGATCGATGCGGCCGACGTGAAGTTCGGCAACGATGTCGTGTGGGTCGGCGGCCACGGCGTGCCGTTCGGCGAAGTGATCGCGAAGGCCTACCTTGCACGTGTGCAGTTGTGGTCCGACGGTTTCTACGCGACGCCGAAGCTGCACTGGGATCAGTCGAAGCTGCAGGGCCGGCCGTTCTACTACTACTCGTACGGCGCGGCCGTGTCGGAAGTCGTGATCGACACGCTGACGGGCGAGATGCGCACGCTGCGCGTCGACGCGTTGCACGACGTGGGCGCTTCGCTGAACCCGGCACTCGACATCGGCCAGGTCGAAGGCGCATTCATCCAGGGGATGGGCTGGCTCACGACCGAGGAGCTGTGGTGGAACGCGGGTGGCAAGCTGATGACGCACGCGCCGTCCACGTACAAGATTCCGACCGTCAACGACACGCCGCCCGAGTTCAACGTGCGGCTGTTCCAGAACCGCAACGTCGAGGACAGCATCCACCGGTCGAAGGCCGTCGGCGAGCCGCCGCTGCTGCTGCCGTTCTCGGTGTTCTTCGCGGTGCGCGACGCGATTGCCGCGGTCGGCGACTACCGGGTGAATCCGCCGCTCGACGCGCCGGCCACCGGCGAGTCGATCCTGCGTGCGGTGAATGCGGTGCGCGCGGCGGGCGCCGCGCGGGCAGGCTGATATGAACCGGCCCCCATGCTCACTGCGCTCGCAGCATGCCGCGTCGCATGCGCCCGCCGCCGGTTGCAACGGCGCGTGCGACAACGCGCCGTCGATCGAGACGTTCGCACCGGGCACCGGCCGGCGCAACCGCGCGAGCGCGGCGCAGCCGCCGATGCACGTCGTGCTGTTCGGCGCGGGGCACGTCGGTCATGCGCTGGTCACGCTGCTCGGCGCACTGCCGTGCGTCGTGCAGTGGGTCGACACGCGCGACGAGCTGTTCCCGGACGAATGTCCGCCGAACGTGCAGCCGGAATCGACCGACACGCCGGAGGCCGTTGTCGACGCGGCGCCGCCCGGCGCGTACTTTCTCGTGATGACGCACAATCATGCGCTCGATTTCTCGCTCGCCGCGCAGATCATGCGGCGGCGCGACTTCGCGTACTTCGGGATGATCGGTTCGCGCACCAAGCGCGTGAAGTTCGAGCGCCGGCTCGCGGCGCGCGGCGTCGATCCGGCGCGGCTCGCGGAGATGGTGTGCCCGATCGGCATCGCGGGCATCGTCGACAAGGCGCCCGGCGCGATCGCGGTGGCCGTCTGCGCGGAACTGCTGCAGGCCCGCTCGGGCATGCCGGTGGCCGATGCGAAGGCGGCCGCGGCGGGGCGCGTGCGCGACGACGTGAGCTGCGCGCGGTGACGACGCGGGCCGGCACGCCCGACGCACGTCCGCCGGTTTTTGCCTACACTGCACGGATCGCGCGGCATCGGGCCGCGCGTCTTTTCGTGCAGGCACCATGTCCGATCCCCAGGTCTATCTCGACGCACTCGATGCAAGCGTCGTCGACATCGAGCGCTGGCTGTCCGGCACCGATACTTCACCCGCGGCGCTCGAGGCGCTGATTGCACCTTTTTCCGCCGATTTCACGATGATCATGACCGACGGCCACGCGCTCGACCGCGACGGCACGCGTGCACTGTTCGCGAGGCTCGGCGGCGCGAAGCCGGGGCTGCGCATCGCGCTGTCGGACATCCGCGTGCTCGCGGCCGACGCATCGCATGCGGTGCTCACCTATCTCGAAGCGCAGCATGCGGCATCGGGCGAACTGCCCGCGCGTCGCGCGACCGCCGTGTTCGCGCGCGACGCGGCAGGCATCGTGCGCTGGACGCATCTGCAGGAAACCTTCTGCACGGCCTGAGCGGCGGGGCTGCGTCGTCGCGCGCAGGCCGTGCCGCGCGGTGTCACCGCTTGCGGCCGCGTGCGGCAGTCAGCTCGTCGGACACGCTCTGCATCAGCGCGCACAGCCACGCGATGTCGGTCGGGCGATCGGGGTGCGGGTGCGTGAGCAGGTAGCTCTTGATGCGCGGGAACGGCACGGGCGGCGTGACGACGACGAGCGGCAGCAGTTGCGCATAGTGCGTCGCGAAGCGGCGCGTCGTCGTGAAGATCAGGTCCGACTGCAGCAGCACCTGCGGCACGATCCCGAAATACGGCAGCGTCGTCACGATCCGCCGCGTGAGGCGCGCGCGTGCGAGGCCGATCTCGATCGCGTTTCGCTTGTCGCCGGTGTAGGGCGTCGGCGCGACGTGCGCGGCCGACGCGTACGCTTCGCGCGTCAGCGGTGCACGGGCGAGCGGATGCGCATCGCGCATCAGGCACACGATCGTGTCGGAGAACAGGTCCTGGCGCGCGAACCGCGGGTCGGGCTTCGGCCAGTTGCCGATCACGAGATCGAGCGCGCCCGATTCGAGCGCCTCCGCATGATCGAGCGCGGGATTCAGCGAGTCGATTTCCAGATGTGCATGCGGCGCCGCGTCGCGAAAGCGTTCGATCAGCGTCGGCATGAAGAAATCGTTCAGGTAGTCGGGCGCGGCGACGCGGAACGTGCGCCGCGCCGACGACGGGTCGAAGTCGCCGTGCGGCGTCGCGATGAAGTCGACCTCGCGCAGCGCGCGCGACGCCGCGCCGAGCAGCGACGCGCCGTACTCGGTCGGCACCATCCCGGACTTGCCGCGCACGAGAATCGGGTCGTTCAGCGTCTCGCGCAGCTTGCGCAGCGCGGTGCTGATCGCGGGCTGGGTCTGGTTCAGCCGCAGTGCGGTCTGCGTGACGCTGCGCTCGAGCAGCAGCGTGCGCAATACGCGCACGAGCCAGATATCGAGCGAGGCGGTACGGTCGTCGTCTTCCATTGGTGCGCGGTGATTCGGGAGAAGCGTAACCTTACCGCAGCCACGTGTCGCGGTGCGTGATACCGGCCATCACGCGCGCCCCTTCGGCAGCGTGCTGATCCGCTTGACCTCGCGCGATTCGAGCCAGTTCGGCGTGCGCGCGCAGTACAGCACCATTGGCAGCGCGTCCTCGCCCCAGAACAGCTGCTGGTTCATCCAGAACGTCGGCACGCCGAACACGCCGAGCGCGATCGCGTCGTCGGTGTTGCGGCGCAACTGCGCGCTCGTTTCCTCGAATTCGATCAACTCGTCACCGTGCCCGACGCCGACGCGCTCGCACAGCGCGGCGAACCCGTCCGGCGTCGACGGATCGTTGCCGTCGTGCCAGATGAAGCGGAACATTTCGAGCACGGTCGCGATGTCGGCGCGCAGCGCGATCGCGAGGCGCAGCACCTTGTCGGTGTCGAACGGATGCGCGGGCGGCATCTTGAAGCGGATGCCGAGCTGTTCGGCGCGAAACAGCGCATGGCGGTACGTGAACATGCGCTTGGCCGGCACGTCGGCGCTCGGGCGCTGTCCCCAGTGGCGCTGCAGGTCGGGCAGCGACACGGCGACGGGGTCGAACGGCACGTCCGGCCACTTGTCGTGCTGTTCGAGCAGCAGGTAGGAGAACGGCGACACGAAGTCGAAGAACCAGGCGGGTTGGGCAGTGTCGAGGCCGGTTGTCATGGCGATCTCCAGAGAATGGGGCGTGTGCGCCTCGCGGCGGCCTTCATGTTAAGCGGCGGCGCGCGGATGCAGCCGCGCGTATGCAGCAATGATCGTGGATCGGCCGCTCATGCGGAACCGGGAGTCGCCCGAGGGGGCTCGCCGGCCGGCGACGCGGCCGCGCCGCCGCGCGCCGCCGCGAGGCCGCCGGCGCCGGGTGTGCCCGACGTGCCGGACGCGGCGTCGTGGTCGTGCGCGGTGAGCCGCTCGCGCACGAAGCCGATGTGCTCGCGCAGCACGTAGAACTGCCCCGCATACGCGAGCGGCATCTTCATCCGGTTCACGGCTTCCTCGATGTCGTCGAGCTCGTCGAGCAGATGGACGCGCTCCTCGGCCGTATGCTCGCCGAGCGCGCGGCGCTCGAGCGCGATCAGCGCGCCGTACCAGCGGTAGATACGCGAACGTACGCGCCAGCCATACAGCGACGGCACCAGCCGCAGCCCGGGGATCAGCACGACGATCAGCGGCACCACCACGACCAGCAGCCGGTCGACGAGACTCGCGACCCAGAACGGCAGCCGCCGGTACAGGAAGGTCTTGCCCGACTTGTAATAGCGCGCCGCGTCGTCGGACAGCGGGAAGCCGCGCGTGACGGCCGACGGGAATTCGCCCGCGTGCTGCAGGATTGTCGCGTGGCCGTGCACCTCGCGCGCGGCCTCGATCAGCAGGTCGGACAACGCGGGGTGCAGCGAGTCGCGCGCGACCAGCTCGATCGTCGGCGCGACCGTATGGATGTCGGCGGGCGGCAGGTTGCGGCCGAGATCGTAGACGCCCATCGGCAGCGTGATCGCGGTCAGGTACGGGAAGCGCCGCGCGTACGCCTCGGCCTGCGTGAACGAGTACACGTGCACGCCGGGCGCGCGGAACAGTTTCGCCATGACCGGGATCTGCGTCGAGTCGCCGGACAGGAATGCGGCGTCGATCCTGCCGTCGAGCAGCGCGGTTGCCGCGTCCTCGCCGGCCGTCGGCAGCAGCTCGGTGGAGCCGCCCGGCACGATGCCGTTCATCTTCAGCAGCGCGAGGCTCAATTCGCGCGCGCCGCTGCCTTCGGCGCCGAGCGCGAGCCGCTTGCCCTTGAAGTCGGACAGGCGCGCGACCACCGGGCCGCGGTACATGATCGCGAGCGGCACGTAGCCGATGCTGCCGAGCGATACCAGGTGCTCGTCGCGCTCCTTCGGGCCGATGCCGCTCTGCACGAAGCCGACGTCGACCGGCGCGTTCGGGTTCGACAGCCGCTCGAGGTTCTGCGCGGATCCTTCGGATGACTGGACGTCGAGCGTGACGCCGTTCTTCGCGAGGATCGCCTTGTATTTCTGCGCGGCGTTCCAGTAGGTGCTGCCGGGCGGACCGGACGAAATCACGAGCGTGGACGGCGGCGCCGGCTGGATCAGCTTGACCGCGAGCCAGACCGCCGCGACCGCGAGCAGCACGGTGGGGCCGATCGACAGCGCGAGGTCGCGCCACGACACCGCGACGAAGCGGGCGAGGATGCGGCGGGGCGGGCGAGGGCTGGCTGGCTTCATGGAGTCGACGGATGACACGGGCGTGACGCGTCGGTGACGCGCGTCACGGACGATGTACGCGATGCAGGTTCTGGCGGCGATGGTACCCGGTTTCGCCCGGCATGCGCGAGTCCGGCCCCGTGGCGCGGCCGCGGACTCGGGCGCGCGAGCCCGCGGCCGCCGGGTGGTCGCGCGTCAAAAGCTTTGCGCTTCGGCGGGCGCTGGATTACATTGTGCGTCGCAGCCGCGACCGATTCGCGCGCGACCCGGCACGCAATGAGACCGGGCGCGTCCGGCCGGCGGCTGTCCGGCCCGGCCGGCCCGCATTCGCGTGCGCCGGTCGCCGGCCCGCGTCGCCTCTCTCGCATCGCCGTGGAAATCATCGGCCGTCCCGCCCGTTCGCGCGCGGGCCGGCTGCCTTTGGGGGTATCCGGCCGTACTGTGCGCGGCCGTTCCGAAGTCATAAGGAGATAGCATGAAGTCGATCGTGTTGAGAGCGTTGGGTGTTGCGGCCGTGGCTGCCTGTCTGTCGGGCAGCGTATATGCGCAGTCGAGCGATGCGGCGGCAACCGAGGCGCCGGCTGCGGCAGCGAGCTCGCCGAAGGCCGCGGCCAAGACCGCGAAGAAGGCGAACCGCAAGCTCGGCTACGCGGTGCGCAAGGCAATTACGAAGGCAGGCGGCATCGACGTGGCGAACCTCGTCGTGCGCTCGAAGGGCGGCGCGATCTCGCTGGAGGGCACGGTGCCCGACCAGGCACAGATCGACAAGGCGGAAGAGGCAGCGAAGAGCGTGCAGGGCGTGACGTCGGTCACGAACAAGCTGACGGTCCAGCAGCAATGATGCCGGGCGGCGGCGCGCCAGCGCCGCGCGCCCGCTTGCGGCGGGCCCCGGCGTACCGGGGCCCGTTTGCGCTTTAGAATGCCTTGGGCCTGCCGCTTTGCGCCAGGCCCCCCCGAACGGGTATCCCCAAGGGACTTCCTTCGGGACGGAAAGCGCTGGACGGCCCCGCGTTCTTCAGAGGCCGTGAGCCGCGCACGACGCAGCGGCGGACCGATAACGATATCGAGAGGGCGGCAATGACGACGCACGGGTGGGGCAGTCGGATTCTCTTGGGCGCGGCGCTGGTCGCGGTCGCGATGCTCGGTGCCTGCAACGGTGACGATTCGGGCGAGCGCAACCGGTTGCCGGGTTTCGTGTCCGGCAGCGTGCGCACGACCGCCTATGACGGCACGAGCGACGATCTGCTGACGGCCGGCCTCGGCAAGACCGGGCTCGCCGCCGCCAGCGCGCCCGCGTTCGCGAATCCGTCCCGGCCGACGAGCGCCGAGCTGCGCCGGGTCGCGATCTGGTCGAACTACCGCGCGCTCGTCGACATGAGCGTCAATGGCGGCTACGGCCGTTTCTGGGGGCCGAACGTCGATCTCGACGGCAACGACACGCTCGGCGAAGGCAAGATCCCCGGCACCGAATATCTCGCGTATTCCGACGACGGCAGCGGCCGCAAGAACGTGACGCTGCTCGTGCAGGTGCCCGCGGGTTTCGATCCCGCGCAGCCGTGCATCGTCACGGCGACGTCGTCCGGTTCGCGCGGCGTGTACGGCGCGATTTCGGCGGCCGGCGAGTGGGGCCTCAAGCGCGGCTGCGCGGTCGCATACAACGACAAGGGCGGCGGCAACGGCGCGCACGAACTCGGCTCCGACACGATCACGCTGATTGACGGCACGCTCGCCGACGCCGTGCTCGCCGGCAACGCCAGTCTCTTTACCGCCAACGTGACGAGCGGCGACCTGGCCGCCTTCAACAGCCGCTTCCCGAACCGCTACGCGTTCAAGCACGCGCATTCGCAGCAGAATCCCGAACAGGACTGGGGGCATGTGACGCTGCAGTCGGTCGAATTCGCGTACTGGGCACTCAACGAGCAGTTCGGGCCGCTGCTCGACAGCTCGCATCACGGCGTGCGCTACCGCCCGGGCGACATCACGACGATCGCCGCGTCCGTCAGCAACGGCGGCGGCGCGGCGCTCGCGGCGGCCGAGCAGGACACGCGTCGCTGGATCACCGCGGTCGTGGTCGGCGAGCCGCAGGTCAACGTGCGGATGGCGCCGAACGCGGTCGTGCGCGAGGGCGGCCAGCCGGTGCCGTCGTTCGGCCGGCCGCTGGCCGACTACGCGACGCTCGCGAACCTGCTGGAGCCGTGCGCGGCCGCATCGGCGTCGCTCGCGGGCGCGCCGTACCTGAGCGCGCTGCCGGCCGCCACCACGCAGTCGATCCGCACGCAGCGCTGCGCGACGCTCGCCGCGGCGGGGCTCGTGTCGGGTGCCGATACACAAAGCCAGGCCGCCGACGCGCTCGCGCAACTGCATGCGGCCGGCTATCTCGCCGATTCCGACCTGCTGCAGGCGCCGATGTGGGATTCGCAGGCGATTCCTGCGATCGCGGTCACCTATGCGAACGCGTACACGCGCTCGCGCGTGACCGACAACCTGTGCAATTTCAGCTTCGCGACCACCAGCGCGGCGACGGGCGCGGTCGCGCCGCCCGCTACGTCGCCGATGCCGGCCGTGTTCGGTCTCGGCAACGGCGTCCCGCCGACCGCCGGCGTCAGTCTCGTGTTCAACACCGGCGCGGGTGTCGACCACCGGCTCGCGACGCCCGACGCGAGTTTCGCGGGCGCGCTGTGCCTGCGGCAGCTGTGGACCAACGGGATGCTCGACATGCCGGCGAACGTCGACGCAGTGCGCGTGAACGCGAACCTGCAGGGCAAGCCCGCGATCATCGTGCAGGGCCGCAGCGACGCGCTCGTGCCCGTGAATCATGCGTCGCGCGCATACGTCGCGCAGAACGGCATCAGCGAAGGCGGCCGCAGCCAGCTCGTGTTCTACGAGGTGACGAACGGACAGCACTTCGATGCGTTCCTGCCCGTCGCGGGCTTCGACACGCGCTTCGTGCCGGTCCACTACTACAATCTGCAGGCGCTGAACCTGATGTGGCGGCACCTGAAGAGCGGTGCCGCGCTGCCGCCGTCGCAGGTGATCCGCACGGTGCCGCGCGGCGGCACGCCGGGCGCCGCGCCGGCGCTGACGAGCGCGAACCTGCCGCCGATCTCGGCGTCCCCCGGCGCGAACACGATCACGACCGGCGCTGGCGCGATCGACGTGCCGCTCTGACGGCGCCGCCGCGCCGCGATACGGAAGCCGGACACTCGTCCGGCTTTTTTATTTTCGGCACCTGGAATCGGTCCCGCACTGGCCTTTTTCGGAATGGCACGCGCTGTAACAAATTATTACTTTACGACGTAAAACCCGGAATCTATTATGCGCCGATATTTTCACTTAATTTAATAAATTACCGTAAAGACAATATTCCTTTCCGTATAGTTAATCGATCCTTTCGATTTTATTAAATCGGCTCGAGCTGCGATTCGTCGCCGCTTTGCGATTGATCGGCATTTCGCCGAGGGGGTCGTTCGTCTCTTGGAGGCGAAGGCGCCTTTTCTGGTGGGCTTCGCGGGGAATGCTTTTGCTTGCTGTTTCTGGCGCATGCGGATGACGGGGCGGAATTCGCATTGCCGGGCATTATTGAATCGTCGTTTGCAATGGAATTGATTCCATTGTGCGGTCGAGGAATATGGGTGGGGTAAATCGTGCCGGTCGGTATTCGCCGATCCGGTAAAAAACTCGGAGTGCATCGCAAAACGAATGCGCTCCCGGTGCGGAGCGCCGGCGCAAATGATCCTTTGCGACCGGCGGTATTTATCGTTCTGTTCGAGAGGCAATAATGACGACACTGAAGTCCTTGAAAGACGGTTTCGCGCTATTTGGAACGACACTGAGCGTGCCGCTCGCCGCAGCCGCGGCCGCGGCGCTGCTCGTCACGGGGTGCGGCGGCGACGACGGGTCCGGCCCGACCGCCGCCACCGCGGCGGCCGCGACGACGTCGAACGGCAGCACGGCGGCCACCGCCAATGCAACGGCCGCCGTCCCGGCCGACCAGCCGTACGTCGACAACGACGTATACGGCACCGGGCCGAACGACGCGGTCACGGATTCGACCGAAGGGGCCGCGGTCGTGCACCGCCAGGTCACGATTGGCGGCAAGACAGTCCATTACACGGCCACCACGGGCCACCTGACCACGATCGATCCGATCACGTCGGCGCCGAACGCGAAGATGTTCTACGTCGCGTACACGCAGGACAACCCGGACCCGTCGAAGCCGCGCCCGGTCACGTTCTTCTACAACGGCGGCCCCGGCTCGTCGTCGGTCTACCTGCTGCTCGGCTCGTACGGGCCGAAGCGCCTGCAGTCGTCGTTCCCGAACTTCACGCCGCCGGCCCCGTACAAGCTGCTCGACAACCCGGACAGCCTGCTCGACCGCACCGACCTCGTGTTCATCAACCCGGTCGGCACCGGCTACTCGGCGGCGATCGCCCCGGCGAAGAACAAGGACTTCTGGGGCACTGATCAGGACGCGCACTCGATCGACCGCTTCATCCAGCGCTACCTGACCAAGTACTCGCGCTGGAACTCGCCGAAGTTCCTGTATGGCGAGTCGTACGGCACGGCGCGCAGCGCGGTCGTATCGTGGGTGCTGCACGAGGACGGCATCGACCTGAACGGGATCACGCTGCAATCGTCGATTCTCGACTACGCGAACGCGCTGTCCGCGCCGGGCACCTTCCCGACGCTCGCGGCCGACGCGTTCTACTGGAAGAAGACGACGCTCAACCCGACGCCGACCGATCTCGACGCGTACATGGTGCAGGCCCGCAACTATGCGGACAACACGCTCGCGCCGCTCGCGCAGAAGCCGAATCCGCAGGACGGCGGCTTCGTGAACGTGCGCCTGAACCTGAACCTGCAGACCGCGCAGCAGATGGGCTCGTACATCGGCACGGATCCGACGTCGCTGATCCAGACGTTCGGCAACCCGGCCGCGCTAGGCAACGTGCCGTCGTCGGACGACAACCCGCCGTACACGTTCTTCCTGACGCTCGTGCCGGGCACGCAGATCGGCCAGTACGACGGTCGCGCGAACTTCACGGGCAAGGGCATCGCGCCGTACATCCTGCCGAACTCGGGCAGCAACGATCCGTCGATCACGAACGTCGGCGGCGCGTACACGGTGCTGTGGAACAGCTACATCAACACCGACCTCAAGTACACGTCGACGTCGTCGTTCGTGGACCTGAACGACCAGGTGTTCAACAACTGGGACTTCAGCCACACGGACCCGACCGGCGCGAACAAGGGCGGCGGCAATACGCTGTACACGGCCGGCGACCTGGCGGCGACGATGAGCGTGAACCCGGACCTGAAGGTGCTGTCGGCGAACGGTTATTTCGATGCGGTCACGCCGTTCCACCAGACCGAGCTGACGCTCGCGCAGATGGCGCTCGATCCGACGCTCAAGGCGCAGAACCTGACGATCAAGAACTACCCGTCGGGCCACATGATCTACCTGAACGACGCGTCGCGGACCGCGCTGAAGGGCGATCTCGCCAACTTCTACGACGGCATCCTCGCGAATCGCACCGCACTGCAGCGCGTGCTGAAGCTGCAGGCGCGCACGCAGCAGCTCAAGCAGCAACAGTTGAAGCAGCAGGGGCAGTAAGCATCGCGTTGCGGCCCGCACGGTCCGGCCTTGCGCCGGGCGGTGCGGGTTCGCGAGGCCCCGGATGGACGACAGCCCGATCGGCGCAGGCCGGTCGGGCTGTTTTTTCAGTGCATGGCGATGCCGGCGGCTGAAGGAGGCGCCCGGCGGCGCCTACGCGAGCACGAGCCGCACGCCGACCGCGACGAGCGTCGCGGCGAGCAGGTTGCGCAGCAGCCGCTCGGGCGCGCGCGCCGACAGCAGGCTGCCGATAACGATGCCGGGCAGCGAGCCGAGCAGCAGCGACAGCAGCATCGACCAGTCGACCGAGCCGAGCAGCCAGTGGCCCATGCCCGCGACGAGCGTGAGCGGCACCGCGTGCGCGATGTCGGAGCCGACGATGCGCGTGGTCGCGAGCGTCGGGTACAGCAGCAGCAGCACGGTGACGCCGATCGCGCCGGCGCCGACCGACGTCATCGACACGAGCACGCCGAGCACGGCGCCCGTCAGCACGGTCGACCACAGCGTGCGCGCAGGGCTCGGCGCGAGCGGGTTGCGCGCGGCGAACGCGGTCAATTGCGGACGGAAGATCAGCGCAAGCGACGTGAGCAGCAGCGCGATGCCGAGCACGAGCTGGATCATGCGCGCGGTGCCCGGCGTGTTCATCCCGTGCGTGTGCAGCCACCACAGCGTGAGCGCCGCGGCCGGGACGCTGCCGGCCGCGAGCCGGCCCGTGATACGCCAGTCGATCGACCCCTTCAGGCCGTGGACGAGCGTGCCGGTCGCCTTGGTCGCGGCCGCGTACAGCAGGTCGGTGCCGACCGCTGTCGCCGGGTGGACGCCGAACAGCAGCACGAGGATCGGTGTCATCAGCGAACCGCCGCCGACGCCCGTCAGGCCGACGAGGATGCCGACGAACAGGCCGGACAGGGAGTACAGCAGATCGATATGGGGAAGCGACATCGGAAGCAGGCGGTTATGCGGCGTTCGGCGGCGGCGCGCGGCCACTGCGCGCGCGTCAAAGTCCGCCATTGTCGCAAATGTGGCGGGTGGATGTACGACTGCGTTAAAAATCGGCCGCGAAGGCCCGTGCGGCGGGCGGCTGGCGGGGCGTGAAACGGGCGTTCGATCGACGGCGGGGCCGATTACGCGATCGGCCCGAAAGGTATGACGAATCGGGAATGCGCGCCGCGCCCCGGCGCGCGCAAAAAAGGGCGCGACAGTGCGCGTCCCGGTGCGATGCCGGCGACCGGCGCCGCCTGCCGACGGTCAGTGCATCGCGGGGCCGACGCCTTCGACGCCGTTCTGCGGCCGGATGCGCAGCGCAAGGCCGATCAGCGCGGCGGCGGCGGCGAACGCCGCACCGAACGCGAAGGCCGCGTGGTAGCCGCCGTTCAGCGCGTCGAGCGGCGCGGCGTGCGCGGCCGCGAGCGCATCGGTGCGGGCGGCCGCAAGGCTCGCGAGCACGGCGAGGCCGAGTGCGCCGCCCATCATGAATGCGGTGTTGACGATGCCTGACGCGAGCCCCGAATCGGCCGGGTCGACGTCGCTCATCGCGGCGAGCAGCACCGGATTGAACGCGACGCCGGCGCCGATGCCGAGCAGCGTCATGCCCGGCAGCACGTGCCAGACGAAGCTGCCGTCCGCCGGCGCGCGCGAGAACAGCGCGAGGCCGCAGGCCGCGACGAGCAGGCCGGCCGCGATCGGGCCGCGGATGCCGAAGCGCATCACGATCCGCGCCGACAGCCCGAGCGAGAACGCGGCCATGATCAGGTTCGCCGGCAGGAACGCGAGCCCGACCTGCAGCGGCCCGTAGCCGAGCACGCGCTGCATGTAGAGCGCGGACAGGAAAAACCACGCGAACATGGCCGCCGCCCACAGCACGCCGATCACGTTCGCGAGCGCGACGTTGCGCGCGGCGAACAGCGTGAGCGGCATCAGCGGATGCGCGACGCGCGCCTCGATCGCGATGAACAGCGCGAGCAGCACGACGGCCGCGCCGATCAGCACGACGGTCTGCGTCGACAGCCAGCCGGCCTCGTTGCCGCCGACGATCCCGTAGACCGCGAGCATCAGCGACGCGGTCACGGTGATCGCGCCCGCGACGTCGAGCCGCGCGGCGCCGGCCGGCGCGCGCATGCGCGGCAGCAGCGCGACGCACATCGCATAGACCGCGATGCCGATCGGCAGGTTGACGAGGAAGATCCAGTGCCACGACAGCGTGCTCGTCAAGAGCCCGCCGAGCAGCACGCCGATGCTGCCGCCGCCCGCGCAGACGAAGCCGTAGACGCCCATCGCGCGCGCCCGTTCGCCCGGTTCGGTGAAGAGGTTCATGATCAGCGACAGCGACACGGCCGACACGATCGCGCCGCCGAAGCCCTGCACCGCGCGCGCGGCGATCAGCATCGTCTGCGACTGCGCGAGGCCGCAGGCGAGCGACGCGAGCGTGAACACGACGAGGCCGGCGAGGAACATGCGCCGCTGGCCGTACAGGTCGCCGAGCCGGCCGCCGAGCAGCAGGCAGCCGCCGAACGTCAACAGGTATGCGTTGACGACCCACACGAGGGCCGTCTCGGTGAAATGGAGGTCGGTGCTGATCGACGGCAGCGCAACGTTGACGATCGTGCTGTCGAGCACGATCATCAGCACGCCGAGGCAGAGGACGATCAGCGCGTACCAGCGCTTCTCGCCGTGGATCCCGTGGGTCATGGGCTGGCCGCCTTCTCTCTGATAGTTATTTGAAAGGCTGCATTGTAGACGTCATTCGCGCGCGCTTCCTGCCGGTTTATGGCAGGAGCGACGCGTAGCGGCGGTGCGCGGCGCCGGGAGGTTATCCGCGCGGCGGCAGTTCGCAGCCGTCGGGGCCGCATGCGGCGGCGTCGCCGGCGAATTCGACGATGGCGCTATCGCGCCACGCCTGCTCGAGTGCCTGCGTGAACACGTCGGTCGGCTGCGCGCCCGATACCGCGTAACGGCCGCCGAACACGAACAGCGGCACGCCGCGTCCGCCGATCTGCGCCGCGTGCGCGATGTCGGCCTCGACTTCGTCACGGTATGCGTCGCTGCGCAGCACGGCTTCGACGGCCGAGCGCTCGAGCCCCGCTTCGACCGCGAAGTCGATCAGCGCCGCGTGGTCGAACAGCGAGCCGTGCTCGCAGAAATACGCGCGGTACAGCCGCTCGGTCAGTGCATGCGCACGGCCGGTCGTTTCCGCGAGCTTCACGAGCCGGTGACCGTCGAGCGTGTCGCCGACGAACGTGCCGGGCAGGTCGTAGCGGAGCCCGACACTCGCGGCCGCATCGGTCGCCTGGCGCAGCATCTGGTCGACCTGCGCGGGCGACATCCGGTACTTGCCGGCGAGCATCGCCTCGACCGGTTCGACCGGCTGGCCCGGCATCAGCCGGTACGCGCGCAGCGCGACGTCGACGTGCTCGGCGTGCGCAAACGCGGCGAGCGCCTCGTCGAAGCGGCGCTTGCCGATCCAGCACCATGGGCAGATCAGGTCGGACCAGATTTCGACGGTCAGGGTCGGGCGGGCAGTCGGGGCAGGGGTGGTCGTCATGGGCGGTCCGGGACGGCAAATAAATGTAACCGGGACTATATCATTTTATGCTTCGGTGCTCCGTCGGCGTCTCGCCCGGGTGGAACGGGCCGGCCCGGACGCTTCACGAAGCATAGACACGCATGGTGTGTACCGGTAGCGATTGTCGATGGCGATGACGGCATGCCCGGCGCCGCCGCTCGCCGCACGCGCTGCTTACGCGTCGCCCTGCGTTTCCTTCAGATGCTTCAGGTGCTTGTAGACGGTCGCGCGCCCCATCCCGAGCACGTTCGCGACGTAGTTCGCGGCGCTCTTGCCACGGAACGCGCCTTCCGCGTACAGCGCTTCGACGAGTTCGCGCCGGTGTTCGCGCGTGAGCCCGTTCAAGCCGACCTGCCGCTCGCGCAGCCAGCCGTGCAGGAACGTGTTGATACGCTCCTGCCAGTCGTCGCGGAACAGCTCGTCCGGTTGCGCGACGATGCCCGCGCCCTTGATGAAGACGTCGAGCGTCGCGCGGACGTCGTCGAACACCGCGATGTTGAAGTTGATGCACATCATCCCGGCCGGGCGGCCTTCGTCGTCGAACAGCACGTTGCTCACGCAACGCATCCGCCGGCCGTCCCAGTTCAGCTTTTCGTACGGACCGATCACACGCTCGCGCGCCGAATGATCGATTTCCTCGAGCGCGGAGTCGTCGCCGACCTCGCGCTTCGACAGGTTGTTCGCGAGATACAGTACGGTCTGGTCGTGCAGGTCGTGGATCACGACTTCCGCATATGGGAAGAACAGCGCCGCGATGCCGTCGGCGATCGGTGCATAGCGGGTGAGCAGCAGGTCTTTGACGGGGGATTGCTTCTTGCGCATCGGAATCGCCATCTCGGGTGAGCGGGGGCCGGGCGGTGCGTCGGCACGGCGCGCCGGCGTGCCGTCGACCGGCTGGTCCGTGCGCCCGCGCGCTGCCGCCGCGGCGGTTGCGCCATTGTATCGGCCCCGCGCGCGCGTGCTGCTCATGCGCGCGTCAGATGCGTGTACAGCGCGTGCGCGATCGCGATGTCCTCGAGCCCAAGGCCGATCGAGCGGAAGAACGCATGACGCGTGCGCGACGGCGCCGCGCACGTGCCGGCGACGAGCGCGGGCAGGTCGCCGACGATCCGCTCGGGCGTCCAGCCGTGCCCGGCCGCCGCGATCTGCATCTCGCCCGCGCTCGCGGGCGTCGTGTGCCGGTAGTCGCAGTACACGTCCATGTCGGGCAACCACGCGGGCGGGATCTCGTGCGCGCGCGCGACGTTGGTGCTGATCGACGTGACGAGCGCGGGGCGCGTGAGAATGCCGTCCGCGAGCACCGGCGTGCCCGACGACGTGCACAGCATCACGACGTCCGCGTCGCGCACGCACGCCTCGACGCTGGCGGCCGCACGGGCCCGCGGATCGATCCGCGCAAGCGTCGCCTGTAGCGTCGGGTCGCCGGCGAGCGCGGGCGAATGGACGCTGATCGATGCCCAGTCGCGCAACGCCGCGGTGTGGCGCAGATGCGCGAGGCCGACCGCGCCCGTGCCGATCACGGCGAGCCGGCGCGCGTCGCGCGGTGCGAGGCAGTCGACCGCGAGCGCCGTCGTGCCGGCCGTGCGCTCGACCGTCAGCAGCCCCGCGTCGCACCACATCAGCGGCTGGCCGGTGCGCATCGACATCAGCGCCGTCCATGCGGTGACGATCGGTTTCCCGTCGGGTTTGCCGCCCGTCACGACGTACGGAGACAGCTTCGCGCCGAACACCTGCTCGTCGGCGAGCGCGCCGAGATACGTGATGAAATCGCCGGCCTGCTCGGGGAACAGCGTGAGGGTCTGCGGCGGCTGCACCGCGCGGGCCGACGCGAGCGACGCGAACATGCGGCGCAGCGTGCCGAGCACGTCGAGCGACGGCAGCGCCGCGCGCACCGCGGCTTCGTCGACGACCAGCGGCAGGGTCGGGGCGGGTTGCGTCATGGGACTTCTCCGGTCGGGGGCCGGACAGGACAGTCTCGAAATAGCGTGTCCGGCGGTGTTCGTGGTGGACTAAAAGTCTAATATAGACAATAGAATTCTGGCGAGTTTTTCTTTTTCGGACCGGGTTGCGCTATGCGTAACGGTAAAAACGACGCTAAATCAATGGCGTGGAGCGCGGGCGGTGGCGATTCGATCACTGCATCGCGCTTGCGATTATCGTATCCCCTATAGTCTATAGTAGACTAAGAGTCTATATTTTGCGTGCGGACCGGCGTGCCGTCGCACGATGACCGGTCTTCATCGCCTCAATCCGGAATCGAAGGACATCCGTCATGAACTGGAAGCTTTCCCTCTGCGCCGTCGCGGCGCTTGCGTGCGCGGCCGTCTCGGCCCACGCGGAACAGACCACGCTGCGCTTCGGGATCGAAGCAGCGTATCCGCCGTTCGAGAGCAAGACGCCGGCCGGCCAGCTGCAGGGCTTCGACGTCGACATCGGCAACGCGGTGTGCGCGAAGCTGAACATGAAGTGCGTGTGGGTCGAGAATGCGTTCGACGGGCTGATCCCGGCGCTGCAGGCGCGCAAGTTCGACGCGATCAATTCGGCGATGAACATCACCGCGAAGCGCAAGCAGAGCATCGACTTCACGCCGGCGATCTACGTGGTGCCGATCGTGATGGTCGCGCACCGCGGCTCGCCGCTGCGGCCCGATGCCGCCAGCCTGCGCGGCAAGCACGTCGGCGTGCTGCAGGGCTCGTCGCAGGAGGATTTCCTCAAGGCGCACTGGGCGAATGGGGGCGTGGCAGTCGTGTCGTATCAGGACCAGGACCAGATCTATGCCGATCTCGTCGCCGGACGTCTCGACGCGGCCGTGCAGGAAGCGCAGACCGCGCAGGAAGGTTTTCTCGACAAGCCGGCCGGCCGCGACTACCAGATCGTCGGCGACGCGCTGAAGGATCCCGCGACGCTCGGCGAAGGCACCGGCTTCGGGATGCGCAAGGGCGACAAGGCGCTGCAGGCGAAGATCGTCGGCGCGCTCGACGCGCTGAAGAAGGACGGCACGCTGAGTGCGCTGTCGCAGAAGTACTTCAAGCGCGACATCGTCGCGAAGTAAGCCTGGCCGCGCGCCGGCCGCGGTGCCGGCGCGCGTCGCACCGAATCTCGACGCAGTACGGGGAAGCATGGATTTCGACGTCATCGTTCTGGGGGCCGGCATCGTCGGCGTGTCGTCGGCGCTGCATCTGCAGGATCGCGGGCTGCGCGTCGCGCTCGTCGACCGGCGCGCGCCCGGCGAGGAAACGAGCCACGGCAATGCCGGGCTGATCGAGCGCTCGTCGGTCGTGCCGTACGCGTTCCCGCGCCGGCTCGGCACGCTGCTGCGCTACGCACGCAACCGCTCGGTCGATCTCTATTGGGACTACAAGGCATTGCCCGCGTATGCGGGCTGGCTCGCGCGCTTCTGGCGCGAATCGTCGCCGCAGCGGCTCGCGGCCGCCGCGCGCGACATGCTGCCGCTCGTCGCGGCGAGCGTCGTCGAGCACGACGCGCTGCTCGCGCGCACCGACGCGCAACCGCTCGTGCATGACGGCGGGTGGATCGAGGCGTTCCGTTCACCGGCGCTGTTCGACGCGGAAACGCGTGCGCAGCAGCGGGTGGCCGCCGCGCACGGGTTGCGGATGAGCGTCCTCGACGCGCGCGCGTTGCGCGAACGCGAGCCCGGCATCGGCGACGCATTCTGCGGCGCATTCCACTGGCAGGACCCGAAGACCGTGTCGAGCCCCGGGGGCCTGACGAAAGCGTACGCGCGGCTGTTCGAGCGTGACGGCGGCACGTTCGTGCGCGGCGACGCGGCGACGCTCGCGCAGGTGGACGACGGCTGGCGGGTCAATACCGAGCATGGGCCGATCGCGGCCCGCTCGGCCGTGGTCGCGCTCGGGCCGTGGTCCGATCACGTGTTCGCGCCGCTCGGCTACCGGATTCCGCTGCGCGCCAAGCGCGGCTATCACATGCATTACCGGCCGACCCGCGCGCCGCTGAACGTGCCCGTGTGCGATACCGAGGAGGGGTTCGTCGTCGCACCGATGGAGGGCGGCCGCCTCCGGCTCACGACCGGCGTCGAGATCGCGTTGCGCGGCGCGCCGCCGACCGGCGTGCAGCTTGCGCGCGCCGAGCCGCTGGCGCGCGACGCGTTCGGCATCGGCGAGCGGCTCGATCCGGCACCGTGGCTCGGGATGCGGCCGTGCACGCCCGACATGCGGCCGGTGATCGGGCCTGCGCCGCGCCATCGTCATCTTTGGTTCGCGTTCGGCCATTGCCACCACGGGCTGACGCTCGGCCCCGCGACCGGGCGTCTGCTCGCCGAGATGATGACGGGCGACCCGACCTACATCGATCCCCATCCGTACCGACCCGCGCGCTTCGGCTGAGCGCGTTTCGATACGACGGCCGCCGCAGTGCGGCCGTCACATTTTTTCATTTGGTTATCCGTATTATCCGCAGTCGCGCAGATGGAAATGATCTGCGTAATTGATCGGAAAGAAATCACGAAATAAGAAAAACGGTAAACAAGTAATTTATTAATGCATTTTCATGAAAATGAAATGCGGAGCAGGCGATCTGCCAGGGCAATCCGGCGGCGCTTTCACAACGGACGTCCCGATGTGGCACGGAATGTACCGGAACACGTTACTTCGGGCCTCGCAAACGTTACGTTACATCCGTGCGCCGGACGTCTCATTCGTCAGATTATTGTGGCCGTGCGACCCATTTATTTTCCCGGAAATCCATATAAAACCGTTATTGGCCCGCAATAGGCCAACGAATCAATCCGTTTTATCCGGGTGGCACACTTCGTGCAATCCGTCCCCATGCTTTATCAACGTAGTGCCAACCGAGATGGGGTAAAGATGGGACAAAAGATTGAATTGACGGGTGTGGCGCTGTCGGTCGCGACGGTGTTCGGGGTACTGGCTTCCGGTTCGGCTATCGCGGGGACGCTCGATGCGCTGCCGCTTCCGCAGGTAATCGTGAATCCGCCGACGAACAGCGTCTCGATCGGGCTGGCCGCGACCGGCACGTCACCGCTGGGTTCGATCACCGTGGCGGCGGGCGGGTCGGGCGCGATTCAGACGTCGCTGGGCGATCCGGCGCAGGCGTTGTCTGGCGCGGTGAACGCGCTGCAAGGCGCGCTCGGCGGCGCTGGCGGCACGGTGACGCCGCTCGCGCCGGTTCAAGGCGTGGTGAACCAGGTGACGGGGGCGCTCGCCGGCGGCAATCCGGCCGGCGCGCTGGGCACGGCGACGGGGACGTTGAGCAATGCGGTTGGTACGGTCACGGGTGCACTGGGTAACGTGGGCGGCGGTGCGAATCCGCTGGCGCCGGTTCAGGGTGTCGTCAATCAAGTGACGGGGGCGCTCGGTGGCGGCAATCCGGCAGGTGCGTTGACCGGTGCGCTGGGCACGGTCACGGGTGCACTGGG
>NZ_QTQA01000040.1:0-48445 GCF_003853825.1 Burkholderia sp. Bp9012
GTGACGGGGGCGCTCGGTGGCGGCAATCCGGCAGGTGCGTTGACCGGTGCGCTGGGCACGGTCACGGGTGCACTGGGGAACGTCGGCGGCACGAACCCGCTGACACCAATCCAGAACATTGTCGACCAGGTCACGGGCACGGTGGGCAGCGGCAATCCGGCCGGTGCGCTGGGCAACGCGGTCAATACGATCACCGGGACGCTCGGCAACATCGGCGGCGCGTCGAGTCCGCTGGCACCGGTGCAAGGCGCCGTCACGCAACTCGCCGGCACGCTTGGCAACGGCAACCCGGCCAGTGCACTGACGGACGCCGTGAACTCGATGACGGGCGCGCTCGGCAACCTCGGCGGCACGAACCCGCTGGCGCCGGTGCAGGGCGTCGTGAACCAGGTCGTCGGCACGTTGTCGGGCGCCGGCGGCGGCAGCCCGATCGCGCCGATCACGAACCTCGTCAGCGGCCTGCAGAACGCACTGCCGACGGGTGGCAACGCGGCCGGCGCGCTGACCGGCGCACTCGGTTCGGTCACGAGCGCGCTCGGCAACCTCGGTAGCACAAACCCGCTGGCCCCGGTCCAGGGCGTCGTGAACCAGGTCGTCGGCACGCTCGGCAGCGGCAACCCGGCAGCCGCACTGAGCAACGCGGTCAGTTCGGTGACGGGTGCACTCGGCAACCTCGGCGGTACGAACCCGCTGGCGCCGGTGCAAGGCGTCGTGAACCAGGTGGTCGGCACGCTCGGCGGCAGCAATCCGGCCGGCGCACTGACGGGGGCCGTGAGCTCGGTGACGGGCGCGCTCGGCAACCTCGGCGGCACGAACCCGCTGGCCCCGGTGCAGGGTGTCGTGAACCAGGTCGTCGGCACGCTGTCGGGCTCAGGCGGCAGCCCGATCGCGCCGATCACGAACCTCGTCAGCGGTCTGACCGGCGGCAGCAACCCGGCCGGCGCACTGACCGGCGCACTCGGTTCGGTGACGGGCGCCCTCGCGAACGGTCCGGCAGCCCTCGGGCAGGCGGCCGGCGCGCTGTCGGGCGCGGCGGGTTCGACGGCTGCGGCGGGCGGCAGCCTGCTCGGCTCCGGCGCGAGCGCGGCCGGCAGCACGGCGGGCGCGACCGGTTCGCTGGTGTCGACGACCGGCAACGCGACGGCAACGGTCGTCAATGCTGTCGGCACGACGCTGGGCGCGGCGCTGGGTTCCACGCCGAGCCTGTCGGTCACGCCGCACTCGGGCAACGGCTCCGCGAACAACCCGCTCGCGCCGGTGTCGACGCTGCTGCAGGCGGTGACTGGCGCATTGCCGAAGTAACCGGCCGGAACGCGCGGCGGCGGCGCATCGCCCGCCGCGCGCAACGGGTCGTACATCGCGGCATGACAGCAATGTCATGCCGCGTTTTCTTTGGGTTCCCGATGTGTTTCCCGTGAGGAATGGCGTCGCTTTGTGGGGTGGCATGGAATAACCGGCCGGTTTCGTCCGTTTACATACCGAGTCTCGGCGCGGCCGGACAGCGGGATAATGGTCATGACGAAGTCGACGTCCCGTCCGGCGCCACCGTGCCGCGATGCCATGTCAAGGAGAACGGGAATGAAGACGATGCTGTTCGCCATCGCGCTGACGGCCGCGATCGCGCGGCCCGCGGCCGCCGAGCCGCCGCAGGCCGGTGACGGGAAACTGGTCGACGAAGATCACATGACGCTGTACGTGTTCGATCACGACGCGCCGGGCAAGAGCACCTGCACCGGCACCTGTGCGGCCAACTGGCCGCCGGCGCTCGCCGACGGATACGACAAGGCGACGGGTGCACTGAGCCTCGTCACGCGCGACGACGGCCGGAAGCAATGGGCTTACCACGGCCGTCCGCTGTATCGCTGGAAGATGGACCGCAAGGCCGGCGATGCCGGCGGCGACGGGATCGGCGGCATGTGGCACGTCGCGCGCCCCTGAGAAACCGACGGACCGAATGACGGACTGACGGCGCGGCGATGCGCGAGGCATCCGGATGAGCTACGAATCGGACCTGCTGGTGTGGCTGCCGCATCTCACGCGATATGCGCGCGCGCTGACGGGCGAGCGGGCCTGGGCGGACGATCTCGTGCAGGACACGCTCGAGCGCGCGCTGAACCGGCCGCCGCGCGACGGCGGAAACCTGCGTGCGTGGCTGCTGACGCTGCTGCGCCACCGCTTCATCGACCAGTTGCGCGCGCGGCACGAGATCGCGGTCGACGATGCGACCGCGCCATGGCAGACGATGGCCGCGCCGACCGACGAGATCGGCGGCCTGCTGCTGCGCGACGTGCAGCGCGCGCTGTATCGGCTGCCCGTCGAGCAGCGCGAGGTGCTGCTCCTGGTCGCGCTCGAGGAATTGAGTTACCGCGAAGCCGCACAGGTGCTTGGCGTGCCGGTGGGGACGGTGATGTCGCGGTTGTCGCGGGCGCGTGAACAGATGCGTGCGCTGCTGTCCGGCGAGTCGCCGGCGCGCGGCGCGGCCGCGTTACGGGTGATCGGGAAGACATGATGGACGACGATCCGCGCAAATCTTCGAATGATCGAGACGGCGGAGCCGATGCATCGGCGCAATTGCTGTCGGCGCTGCTCGACGGCGAACTGTCCGGACAGGAGCGCCGCGAGGTGCTCGAACGGCTGCAGTCCGATCCGCGCGAAGCCGACCGGTTTGCGCATTACGGCGCGCAGCGCGACGCGTTGCACGCGCTGTTCCCGCTGCCTGCCGCCGCACCCGCGCTGTTTGTGCAGCGGCGCGCACCGCGCTGGCGCGGCGTCGCGTATGCATTCGCGGGACTGGCGGCCGGGCTGGTGATCGGCGTCGCGCTGCACGCGGGCTGGACGACGTTCGGTGCCGAGCCGGCCTTTGCCGCGCGCGCGGACGTCGCGTACGCCGTGTACGCGGCCGATCGGGAGCATCCGGTCGAGGTCGACGCACGCGATCCGGCGCGCCTTGCCGCGTGGCTGTCCGCGCGTCTTGGGCGGTCCGTGCGCGCGCCGTCGCTCGACGAATACGGATATGCATTGCTGGGCGGCCGGCTGCTGCCGGGCGACGCGGGGCCGGCCGCGCAACTGATGTACCAGCGTGCGGACGGCAAGCGCGTGACGCTCTACATGACGGCCTACGATGCGCGGCGCTTCGCGCCGCAGTCGATGTCGGCCAGCGGCCGCGACACGTATTTCTGGTCCGATCGCGGCATGGGTTACGCGCTCTCCGGACGCGCCGACGAACGACGGCTGCGCGAGCTCGCGATCGAAGCATGCGGCGCGCTCGGCGGACCGACCGACGCGTGGAAGGGGTGACGCGCGCGACGTCGGCAGGGAGCCAACATGAACACGAAGGCGGTGATGGCGGCGGTGGCGCTCGTGGCGGGCGCCGGGCTCGCGCGGGCGGACGGCGATGCGCCGGTGCGCGTGCCGGTCGATGCTGACGGCGTGCAGCGGGTGGCGATCGTCGGCGGCAGCTATTTCTTTCGCCCGAACCACGTGATCATCCGCGCGCACGTGCCGGTCGAACTCACGGTATCGGCCGAACCGGGCGTCGTGCCGCACAGTTTCGAGATCGACGCGCCGCAGGCCGGGATCGCGGTGCACACCGAACTGGGCACGACGCCGCGCACGTTGCGCTTCACGCCGACGGCGCCCGGCCGCTTCGCCTACTATTGCACGCATCGGCTGCTGTTCCTGCGCAGCCATCGCGAGCGCGGAATGGAAGGCGTGCTCGACGTCGAGGCGGCGCCGTGATCACCGCATTGCTGGCCGCGAGCCTGATAGGAGCGAGCATGACAGCCGATCCCGTTACCATCGCGCAGTCGCATTTCGACCAGGTCCATTCGTACCGCGCGACGATCCGCTCGTCCGCGCGAAGCGGCGAGCACGCCGAATTCCACTATGCATACCGGAAACCCGGTTTCGTCCGGATGGACTTCGTGTCGCCGCATCACGGCGCGGTGCTCGCGTACGACCCTGACGCGGGCAAGGTGCGGCTGCGCCCGTTCGGCGAGCATGCGCTGCCCGCGCTGACGCTGTCGCCGTCCAATCCGCTCCTGCGCGACCGCAGCGGCCATCGCGTCGACCGGTCGGATGTCGGCGTGCTGCTGCGTAACGTACACGCGCTGCAGCAGGGCGGTGCGACCGTGACGGAAGGCAAGGAAACCATCGGCGGCCGTACCGCGCTGCGCGTATCGGTGACGGGCGCGCCCGCACACGTGGTTGACGGCGTGCATCGCTATCTGTTGTGGCTGGACGCCGAGGACGGCTTTCCGCTGAAGGTCGTCAGCTTCGCGGATGACGACGGCGTGCCGCTCGAAACGGTGACGCTCGATGACGTCGAGATCGACGTCGCGTTTCCCGCCCGCTTTTTCGCGCCCTGATCGCGCGCTTGATCCCGATTCTGATTCGCGCCGGAGGCAGCATGGCGGAATACCGGTTTTCGACGACGTGGCGCGTGGACGCGCCCCTCGCGGCTGTCTGGGACGCGATCTACCAGGTCGATCGCTGGCCCGACTGGTGGAAGAGTGCCGTGCAGACCGCCGAGATCGAGCGCGGCGATGCGCGCGGCGTCGGCGCGCTGCAGCGATACACGTGGAAAGGCGCGTTGCCGTACCGGCTGACCTTCGACATGCGCGTGCTGCGCGTCGAGCGGCCGCATGTGCTCGAAGGCCGCGCGAGCGGCGCGATCGAAGGCGACGGCCGCTGGTCGTTCGCCGGCGACGGTGCGCGCACCGTCGTGCGCTACGACTGGCACATCCGCACGCGCGAGCGCTGGATGAACTGGCTGGAGCCGATCGCGCGCCCGCTGTTCGCCTGGAATCACGACGTCGTGATGCGCGAAGGCGCGAAAGGCCTCGCGCGACTGCTCGGCGCGACGGTCGTGACCGACGGCCGGACGTTCCAGCCAGTGGCGGGCTGTCCGGACATGTGACGATCCCGTGGCCGCCGTTTGGGCCCCTGTCGGGTCCGAGCAGCCTTTTTCACGCGATGCCGGACGACCGCGGGAACTCGGTGCTCGCCCCGTGTCAAATTGGGGCGAGGGTCGGGATTTCCCGTATCCCGTCCGCTCCTGGTGTGCGAGATTGATGCTTATGTAATTGTTTTAAATGAATTTTTGTGATTCACCCCCGTTTTTCCGTCGTTCCGCCTCGCACGAAAAAACCTCCGGCTCCCCTTCTTGAATTTGTCAAAACCCGTCCATATAATTAGCACTCGCTGCACGAGAGTGCTAACAATTCTCTGCCGGGCGATTTGCCGGGCAGATTCCCCAAGCGTTCTTCAATCTCAGTCAAGAGAGGAGTGAATATGAACCTTCGTCCTTTGCACGATCGCGTGATCGTCAAGCGTCTGGATCAAGAAACCAAGACCGCCTCGGGCATCGTCATCCCCGAAGCCGCTGCTGAAAAGCCGGATCAAGGCGAGATCCTCGCGGTCGGCCCGGGCAAGCGTGACGACAAGGGCGCTCCGATCGCGCTCGACGTGAAGGTCGGCGATCGCGTCCTGTTCGGCAAGTACGCAGGCCAGACCGTCAAGGTCGACGGCCAGGAACTGCTGGTCATGCGCGAAGAAGACATCATGGCCGTGGTCAACGCGAAGTAAGCGTCCACTGACGGTACATATTCCCAAGAATTCAAGGAGTTAGAAGATGGCAGCTAAAGACGTCGTATTCGGCGATTCCGCCCGTTCGAAGATGGTCGAAGGCGTGAACATTCTCGCCAACGCAGTCAAGGTCACGCTGGGTCCGAAGGGCCGCAACGTGGTGCTCGAGCGCAGCTTCGGCGGCCCGACGGTCACCAAGGACGGTGTGTCGGTCGCGAAGGAAATCGAGCTGAAGGACAAGCTCCAGAACATGGGCGCGCAAATGGTCAAGGAAGTCGCTTCCAAGACCAGCGACAACGCAGGCGACGGCACGACGACGGCAACCGTCCTCGCGCAATCGATCGTTCGCGAAGGCATGAAGTACGTCGCATCGGGCATGAACCCGATGGACCTGAAGCGCGGCATCGACAAGGCAGTCGCAGCGGCTGTCGAAGAGCTGAAGAAGATCAGCAAGCCGTGCACGACGAACAAGGAAATCGCACAGGTCGGCTCGATCTCGGCGAACAGCGACTCGTCGATCGGCGATCGCATCGCTGAAGCGATGGACAAGGTCGGCAAGGAAGGCGTGATCACCGTCGAAGACGGCAAGTCGCTGGCCGACGAACTCGACGTCGTCGAAGGCATGCAATTCGACCGCGGCTACCTGTCGCCGTACTTCATCAACAACCCGGACAAGCAAGTCGCCGTCCTCGAAAACCCGTTCGTGCTGCTGCACGACAAGAAGGTGTCGAACATCCGCGATCTGCTGCCGGTGCTCGAACAAGTCGCGAAGGCAGGCCGTCCGCTGCTGATCATCGCCGAAGACGTCGAAGGCGAAGCGCTCGCAACGCTGGTCGTCAACAACATCCGCGGCATCCTGAAGACCGTTGCGGTCAAGGCGCCGGGCTTCGGCGATCGTCGCAAGGCGATGCTGGAAGACATCGCGATCCTGACCGGCGGTCAAGTCGTCGCGGAAGAAACCGGCCTGACGCTCGAGAAGGCAACGCTGGCTGAACTGGGCCAGGCGAAGCGCATCGAAGTGGGCAAGGAAAACACGACGATCATCGACGGCGCAGGCGAAGCCGTGAACATCGAAGCGCGCGTCAAGCAGATCCGCACGCAAATCGAAGAAGCGACGTCGGACTACGACCGTGAAAAGCTGCAAGAGCGCGTGGCCAAGCTGGCCGGCGGCGTGGCAGTGATCAAGGTCGGCGCTGCGACCGAAGTCGAAATGAAGGAAAAGAAGGCACGCGTCGAAGACGCGCTGCACGCAACCCGCGCTGCCGTTGAAGAAGGCATCGTCCCGGGCGGCGGCGTTGCGCTGATCCGTGCACGTACCGCGATCGCAGGCGTGACCGGCGCGAACGCCGATCAGAACGCAGGCATCAAGATCGTGCTGCGCGCAATGGAAGAGCCGCTGCGCCAGATCGTCACGAACGGCGGCGAAGAAGCGAGCGTCGTGGTCGCAGCAGTTGCAGCAGGCAAGGGCAACTACGGCTACAACGCAGCGACGGGCGAGTACGTCGACATGGTCGAAGCCGGCGTCGTCGACCCGACCAAGGTCACGCGTACCGCACTGCAGAACGCAGCTTCGGTTGCAGGCCTGCTGCTGACGACGGACGCAGCTGTCGCAGAACTGCCGAAGGAAGATGCACCGATGCCGGGCGGCATGCCGGGCGGCATGGGCGGCATGGGCATGGACATGTAATCGACTTCGGTCGATGGTGTCCGGAACGCGCAGCGATGCGCGTTCCAGCCAAAAGAAAAGACCCGCAGCGATGCGGGTCTTTTTTTATGCGCACGCGAAAGGGGCTGGCATGCGGCTCCTAAGCGAGAGCAGGCGGCGCGCAACGGCGGCGCAGGGCCGCCGCGCGGCGTCAATGCCGGGCGATTCGCGGCGAGGTTTTGCTGCTGTCCGTCACCGGACGCCCGCCTTCCTCATCGTTGCTGCGCGCCCAGAAGAACCGGTCGGGCAGGTACGCGCCCATGCCGGGCCGGAACGCGTCGCGGACGGCCTGGTACAGGTATTCCTGCGCCTCGCGCACCGCTTCGGGCGGCTCCTGGCCGTTCGCGAGCAGTGCCGCGATCGCCGCGCCGAGCGTGTCGGTGATGCCCATCAGCCGGTGCGGCGAGCGATCCCACATGTCTTCGCGAAGCTGGCCTTCCTCGCCGTACAGCGTGTTGACGAGCCGGTGCGAACCCGTCTCCGACGACAGGATGTACTCGCAGCCCTGCGACAGCAGGTGCGATACGGCCGCGTCGAGATTCGGCGCCTCGGCATCGCCGTCCGGCTGCGCGAGCGCGATCAGCGTCGCGTGGTCGGCGACCAGCAGTGTCGTCTGCGGTGCGAGCAGGTCGGCGATCGATTCGCGCAGATCGTCGGCGGCGAGCACGTGCTCATCGTCGAGCGTGAAGTCCGGTGCGAGCACGAGCGGCACGCCGTCGTAGTCGGCGACCACTTCCGCGATCGCGCTCACGACTTCCGCGCGCGTCGCGGCGCCGATCTTGAACGCGGCGACCGGCATGTCCTCGAGCAGCATGCGCGCCTGGGCGGCGACGACATCGGGATCGAGGCCGGTCACTTCGTCGCAGGCGGCGGAGTCGCGCACGGTGTAGCCCGTCAGGACGGACACGCCGTGACAGCCCATGCTCGCCAGGGTCATCAGATCGGCTTGGAGGCCGGAACCGCCGGTGGGATCGGACAGGCCGAAGGTGAGGACGATCGGAGGGGCGTTGCTGGACATGTAGAAATGGGGCAAGAAAAAAACGGGGAAGCGACAGAACTGCGGACGGCGAGGCGAAGTGGGCGTTTCGGCCCCGTGTTGCCCGGCAGGCCGCACTTTTCAGTCATTATGCGGCGGAATCCGGCCCGCACGACGGAATTTTTAGCGCAGCGCAACGTAGTCGCCGTACTCCAGCGCGATTGCTAGGCAGTCCGGCCCCGACACGGTACCATCATGGCTCCCGAATTTACCGACTTTTCCCGACGCGGCTTAAGATGGAATACAAGAGCTGGATGTGCCTGATTTGTGGCTGGATTTATGACGAAGAAGCCGGGCTGCCCGAAGAGGGCATCGCCCCGGGCACGCGCTGGGAAGACGTCCCGATCAACTGGACGTGCCCCGAATGCGGCGCTCGCAAGGAAGACTTCGAGATGGTCCAGATCTGACCGGACCCTTGGCCCACGGACACACCGCTTCGGCCTCGCGGTTGCCCGGCGCTCTTGCGCCGCGGCCGGCGCGAGCGACTTGACGATGACAGGCGCGCGTGTCCATGACGTCCGATCCGGCCAACGTTTCTCACCCTGACGCACTGCCCAACCCGCGTGGCGGGGCCGTGCGCGCCGCCGACGCGTGGCTCGCGGCAGCCGCCGACGCATTCGAGCACCGGGACGACGCGGCCGCGCCGCTGTCAGCCGCCGCCGCCGTGCTGGCGGAGGCCGGCTGGCTGCCGGCCGCCCGTTTCGCCGGGCAACTGTCGGCCGCCGTGCCGCTCGTCGCCGCCGAGCCGACTTCGGCCGGCTGGCGAGCCGCGCTGCGCGACTTCCGCGCGGCCGTCGGCCGCCACAACCTGCGCGAACTCGCCTGTTCGTCCGTTCTCTTCGATCATTTCCGTGCATTGCGTGCGCAAAGCGCCGCCGACCTGCGTGCGAGCACGCCGCTCGACGCGCTCGCGCTCGTCGGTCGCGCGGTGCCGCAGGCCACGCTGCGCGTACTGCCCGAGGAGATCGCGACCCGGGTACGCGCCCGCTACGAGCAGGCGCTGCTCGGCGTGCTGCGTGCGCAGCACGGCGCGCCCGACGCCGCGCTCGACGAACTCGGTGCGATGCAGGCTGCGCTGGCCGACGATGGCCCGTACGATTTCTGGCGGCTCGCGGCAGCGTGCCAGCGTGCGCTGCGCGCAACCGGCGCGCCCGAACTGAAGCGTTTTCTCGCGCGGACGAACCTGCTGCTCGGCGAGCAGGCGCAGGGCCGGCGGCGCAGCGCGCCGCCCGAGCTCGTGCGCGAGACGGTTGCGCTGTTGTGGCGCGATTTCGCGCTGTTCGGCGCAGCCGCGGAAGACGTCGCGCTCGTCGACGTGCTGCACGACTATGGGCTGACCGTGGACTGGCATGTCGCCGGCACGCCCGCGTCCGAGGCGCTGTGGGAGGCCGACGCCGCGCGGGCCGAGCACGACGCGGTTGCCGTCGCGCCGACCCGTGCGCTCGGCGTCGTGACCGTCAACGCGCATGCGTATGAGGATTTCCTGCAGACGGCCGACGCGTCGATGGCCGATCTGGCCGTCGATCCGGCCGCGGCCGATGCGGGGGCCGCATGGCGCGCATCCGCGGCCGCCTACCGGGTCGGTACGGCCGCGTGCGCGCTCGGGCTCGGTCATGCGGCGCTGCTGGCCGACACGCTCGGGCTCGCGTGGCGCCGCGCCGCGCACGGCATGCCGCTCGCCGACGGCGGGCTCGATGCACACGCCCGCGCGTCCGACATGCTGCGCGCCGCGCTGCTGAAGATCGCCGCGGGGGTGGCGCCGCCGGACCTGACCGCGGCGTCCGGGGCGCTCGGCGCGGCGCTCGGCCGGGCCTGACGCACAACGGGGCGCGACCGCAGCGGCAGCCCTTGTCGCGCGGGCCGGCAACACGCTGCCGACAGCGCCCGCGCGCGTGTTAGAGTGCCGTGTGATCCGCGCGCGTCGTTGCCAGCGTCGCGCGGCGTTGCTTGTTGATCGCGGCCCGGTCAGGTCGCGGCGTCTTTGCTAAAATTCAAACCATGTCAAAGCCTTCCGATCGCATCAATCTCACCAACCAGTTCCTGATCGCCATGCCGAACATGGCGGATCCGACGTTTTCGGGAACGGTGGTCTATCTTTGCGATCACAGCGAGCGCGGCGCGCTCGGCCTCGTCATCAATCGTCCCACCGACATCGACCTCGAATCGCTGTTCAACCGCATCGACCTGAAGCTCGACATCGAGCCGCTGCTGCACATCCCCGTGTACTTCGGCGGCCCGGTCCAGACCGAGCGCGGCTTCGTGCTGCACGAGCCGGTCGAGGGCGCGAACTACAACTCGTCCATGTCGGTCGAGGGCGGGCTCGAGATGACGACGTCGAAGGATGTGCTCGAGGCGGTCGCGACGGGCACCGGCCCGAAACGCTTCCTGCTGACGCTCGGCCATGCAGGCTGGGGCGCCGGTCAGCTCGAGGAAGAAATTTCCCGCAACGGCTGGCTGACCGTGGCCGCCGATCCCCGCATCGTGTTCGACACGCCGGCCGAGGAACGCTTCGAAGCCGCACTGGGCCTGCTCGGCGTCAGCTCGTCGATGCTGTCCGGCGAAGCAGGGCACGCATGAGTGGCGCGAGCGCGCGCGATGCGACGCTCCTGGCGTTCGACTACGGCGAAAAGCGAATCGGCGTCGCGATCGGCAATGCGCTGACGCGCTCGGCCCGTGCCCTCGTCGTGATTTCCAACCTGAACCGCGAGCACCGCTTCAAGGCGGTCGGCGAACTGCTGGCCGAATGGCGGCCCGACGCGCTCGTCGTCGGCCTGCCGATGCATCCGGACGGCACGCCGCACGAGATGACGCAGCAGGCGAAGCGTTTCGGCAACCAGCTGAACGGCCGCTTCGGGCTGCCCGTCACGTGGGTCGACGAACGCTATTCGTCGGTCGAGGCCGAGGCCGGGCTGCGCGAGCGCAACGTGCGCGGGCGCGCACGCGCCGAGATGCTCGACGCCGAGGCCGCGCGCGTGATCCTTCAACAGTATCTCGATCAATTGTCCGACCATGAGCACCATTGACGCCGACGCGCTCTACCGCGTCCTGCTCGACCAGATCCGCGACGCATACGGCACGGCCTTCGCCGAGCCGGGCGGCCCGCGGCTCGCCGGCATTTACAGCGGCGGCGCGTGGCTCGCCGAGCGCCTCGCGCGCGATCTCGGCGCGCCGGCGTTCGGCGTCGTGAACGTCGCGCTGCATCGCGACGACTACGCGAAGAAGGGGCTGCACAGCCAGGCGAGCCCGACGTCGCTGCCGTTCGACGTCGACGGCGCGCGCATCGTGCTCGTCGACGACGTGCTGTACACCGGCCGCACCGTGCGCGCCGCGCTCAACGAACTGTTCGACTACGGCCGTCCGGCCGCGGTCGAGCTCGCGGTGCTCGCCGATCGCGGCGGCCGCGAGCTGCCGGTCGCCGCGCGCTTCGCGGGCGGCACGCTCGACGTGCCGGCCGATGCGACGCTCGTGCTCGCGCGCGACGAAGCCGCGCAGCTGACGCTGCGCATCGAGGCGCACGGCGCCTGACCGAACCGCGAAACCGTATCCCGGGCCGCCGGTTCGTACCGCGGCCCGTTTGCATAGTTGGAATCACGCACACCATGACTACCGACACCACTGGCCGCACCGGCAATCCCGCTGCGACCGCGAGCCCCGAGCGGTTCCGCTACGGTTTCCTGAAGGGCAACCCGCAGCTCACGAAAAACGGCGAGCTGAAACACCTGCTGTCGATCGAGGGGCTGCCGCGCTCGATCGTCAACCACATTCTCGATACGGCCGAGCAGTTCGTCAGCGTGACGGACCGCGAGGTGAAGAAGGTGCCGCTCCTGCGCGGCAAGTCGGTGTTCAACCTGTTCTTCGAGAACTCGACGCGCACGCGCACGACCTTCGAGATCGCCGCGACCCGCCTGTCGGCCGACGTGCTGAACCTGAACATCAACGCGTCGTCGACGAGCAAGGGCGAGTCGCTGCTCGACACGATCAACAACCTGTCGGCGATGCATGCCGACCTGTTCGTCGTGCGCCATGCGTCGAGCGGCGCGCCGTATCTGATCGCCGAGCACTGCGCGCCGCACGTGCACGTGATCAACGCCGGCGACGGCCGTCACGCGCACCCGACGCAGGGCCTGCTCGACATGTACACGATCCGTCACTACAAGCGCGACTTCACGAAGCTGCGCGTGGCGATCGTCGGCGACATCCTGCATTCGCGCGTCGCGCGCTCCGATATTCACGCGCTCACCACGCTCGGCGTGCCGGAAGTGCGCGCGATCGGCCCGCGCACGCTGCTGCCGGGCGGCCTCGAACAGATGGGCGTGAAGGTGTTCCACAACCTCGACGAAGGGCTGAAGGGCGTCGACGTGATCATCATGCTGCGCCTGCAGAACGAGCGGATGAGCGGCGCGCTGCTGCCGTCCGCGCAAGAATACTTCAAGACCTGGGGCCTGACGCCCGAGCGCCTCGCGCTCGCCGCGCCCGACGCGATCGTGATGCACCCGGGCCCGATGAACCGCGGCGTCGAGATCGACTCGCAGGTCGCCGACGGTCCGCAGTCGGTGATCCTCAACCAGGTCACGTTCGGCATCGCCGTGCGGATGGCGGTGATGGGCATCGTTGCCGGCAACAGCGACTGAGCCCGCCTACGCGCATCCTTATCCAGGCATTCAACGCATTCAACGCATTCACAGACAGCGCATGAAGATTCATATCCAAGGCGGCACGCTGATCGACCCGGTCGCCGGCACCGAACGGCAGGCCGACGTATTCGTCGCGGACGGCAAGATCGCCGCGATCGCGGCGGCTGGTGCGGCGCCGGCCGGTTTCAACGCGGACAAGACGATCGACGCTGCTGGCCTGATCGTTGCCCCCGGTCTCGTCGACCTGTGCGCGCGGCTGCGCGAGCCCGGCTACGAGCACAAGGCGACGCTCGCGTCCGAGATGGCCGCGGCCGTCGCCGGCGGCGTCACGACCCTCGTGTGCCCGCCGGACACCGACCCCGTGCTCGACGAGCCGGGCCTCGTCGAGATGCTCAAGTTCCGCGCCCGCAACCTCCACCAGGCCAACGTCCATCCGCTCGGCGCGCTCACCGTTGGCCTCAAGGGCGAAGTGATCACCGAGATGGTCGCGCTGACCGAGTCGGGCTGCGTCGGTTTCACGCACGCGAACGTGCCGGTGCGCGACACGCAGGTGTTGCTGCGTGCGCTGCAGTACGCGAGCACCTACGGTTACACGACGTGGCTGCGTCCGCTCGACGCGTTCATCGGCCGTGGCGGTGTCGCGGCGAGCGGCGCGCTCGCGTCGCGGCTCGGACTGTCCGGCGTGCCGGTCGCGGCCGAGACGATCGCGCTGCACACGATCTTCGAACTGATGCGCGTGACGGGCGCGCGCGTGCACCTCGCGCGGCTGTCGTCGGCGGCGGGCCTCGCGCTCGTGCGCGAGGCGAAGGCCGAGGGGCTGCCCGTGACCTGCGACGTCGGCGTGAATCACCTGCACCTGATCGACGTCGACATCGGCTATTTCGATTCGCAGTTCCGGCTCGATCCGCCGCTGCGCGGCGAGCGCGATCGCGAAGCGATCCGCGCGGCGCTCGCCGACGGCACGATCGATGCGATCTGCTCCGATCACACGCCGGTCGACGACGACGAGAAGCTGCTGCCGTTCGCCGAAGCGACGCCCGGTGCGACGGGGCTCGAACTGTTGCTGTCGCTGACGGTGAAGTGGGCCGACGAAACCAGGACGCCGCTCGCGCAGGCGCTGCGCCGCATCACCGCGGCGCCGGCCGACGTGCTGCAGCTGCCGGCCGGGCGTCTTGCCGAAGGCGGCGCGGCCGATCTGTGCGTGTTCGATCCGCGCGCGCACTGGCGTGTCGAGCCGCGCGCGCTGAAGAGCCAGGGTCACAATTCGCCGTTCCTCGGCTACGAACTGCCGGCTTGCGTGCGTGCGACGCTCGTGGCCGGGCAGGTCGCGTTCGAGCGCCACTGAACCACGCCGGATCTTCGCCATGATCGCACTTCGCAAGCTGCGTCTCGTCGTTCACCTGCTGCGCGGCATGGCGACCGTCGCGCTGCGCTTTTCGCACGTGAGCGCCCCGCGGCGCCTCGAGCTCACGCGCCGCTGGTCGCTCAAGCTGTTGCGGATCTGCGGGATGCGGCTCGTCGTCCACAACGACGGCGCGCGCCTCGACGCGGGCGCGCTCGTCGTCGGCAACCACGTGTCGTGGCTCGACATCTACACCGTCAATGCGTGGCGGCCGACGCCGTTCGTGTCGAAGGCCGAGGTGCGGCAGTGGCCGGTGGTCGGCTGGCTGGCCGAGAAGCTCGACACAGTGTTCCTGCAGCGCGAGAAGCGTACCGAGGCGATGCGCGTCATGCACGAGATGGCGGAGCGACTGCGCAACGGCGGCGTGATGTGCGTGTTTCCGGAAGGCACGACGTCGGACGGGCAGGGGCTGCTGCCGTTTCACGCGAACCTGTTCCAGGCGGCGGTGTCGGCAGGCTCCGCGGTGCAGCCGATCTGCCTGATGTACGAGGATGCACAGGGGCGGCAGTCGGTCACGCCGGCCTATACCGGCGAACTGTCGCTCGGCAAGTCGCTCGACATGGTGTTGCGCGGCGGCCCGCTGGTCGCGCATCTGTACGTGTGCGAGCCCATTGCGCCGGGTGGCGACCGTCGCGCGACCTCTGCTGCCGCGCGTGACGCGATCGCCGCTGCACTCGAAGCGATGCAGGCGAAGGTCGGCAAGCCGTCGCCCGACGCGCTCGCGGAGCTCGAGAAGCATGCGTATCCGGTGACCGAAGTCGGCGCCGGGGCGACGGGCGATGCGGCGGCCGAAGAGCCGGTGGCGGGGCGCGAGGGGTAAGGCTTCATTGCGCCCCGGTGCGACGCGGGCAGGCTATTCGCCGCCCGGCGCACGGCATGCTTCGCACTGCACCTGCGTGACCGTGCGTTGCGCCGGGTCGGCCGTCAGTCGTACGGCCGACAACCGATTTCCCCACACGCATCCGGAATCGAGCGCGACGATATTGTCGCGCAGCATCAGGCCGAGCGCGGCCCAGTGCCCGAATACGACGGTCACGTTTTCGGTGCGGCGCTCCGGTGCGTCGAACCACGGCACATAGCCGGGCGGCGCGCTGTCGGGGCCGCCGTTCGCCTTGAACTCCATCGTGCCGTCCGGCGTGCAGAAGCGCAGGCGCGTGAACGCGTTGAATGCGACGCGCATCCGGTCGCGTTTTTTTAGGTTCGGACTCCATTGGTTCGGCTCGTTGCCGTACAGGCCTTGCAGTGTGTCGCGCCAATCGGGGGCGCGCAGCGCGCGTTGCAGCTCGTCCGCGAGTTCCAGTGCGAGCGTGGTGTCCCATTGCGGCAACACGCCTGCGTGGACGAGCAGCATCCCGTGTTCGAAGTGCGCGAACGGGCGGTGGCGTACCCAGTCGAGCAGTGCATCGGCGTCGGGGGCGTCGACAATTTCGCCAATCGTGTCGCCCGGGCGTTCCGTGCGGATGCCGGCCGAGACGGCGAGCAGGTGGAGGTCGTGGTTGCCGAGCACGACGGTCGCGCGCGGGCCGAGGTCGACCATCGCACGCAGCGCGGCGAGAGAGTCGGGGCCGCGGTTGACGATGTCGCCGGCGATCCAGAGTGGGGTGTCGGCGGGGGCTGAAAGCTTGTCGAACAGCGACTGGAAAGCTGAATGACAGCCTTGAATGTCGCCGATGGCGATGGGGATGGGCGGCATGAGTGGTGGTGGTTGTGCAAGTCCTGATGCTGAATGGGAAAAGCATGATTGCGACAGCGTGCTCAGGTACAATATTGTGCCAGCTTAACATATTGATTTAAAACATAATTTCATCCGTGTTGCCGAATGCGTGCCCGTGTTTCAAGTTGTTAGCAACATGGCTTTTGCAGCGGCTTGCTTCCTATAATTACCGTTTCCTCGACAAAATTAGCATTTCATGACTTTGACGGTCTCGGTGAGAAGTTAGAATGCCCGCCTTGAGCGACGCGCACCTTGGCGTTGTCGCTGTTCGAAATGAGGGCGGCTCGTGCTCGGGGTCTGCCGCGGACGACTAAAGGGAGCCTCATGATCCTGGTGACGGGTGGCGCGGGTTTTATCGGCGCAAATTTTGTACTCGACTGGCTGCGTCATTCCGACGAGGCTGTGCTCAATGTCGATAAGCTGACCTACGCTGGCAACCTTCGCACGCTGCAATCGCTGGACGGGACCCCGAAACACGTGTTCGTACGCGCCGACATTTGCGATCGCGCCGCGCTCGATGCGCTGTTCGCCGAATACCAGCCTCGCGCTGTCCTGCATTTCGCCGCTGAAAGCCATGTCGATCGCTCGATTCACGGGCCGGCGGATTTTGTTCAGACCAATGTGGTGGGCACGTTTACGCTGCTCGAAGCCGCACGGACATACTGGAGCAGCCTGAGCGAAGCAGACAAATCGGCCTTCCGTTTTCTGCACGTATCGACGGACGAAGTGTTCGGCTCGCTGTCGGCCACCGATCCGCAGTTCTCGGAAACCACACCGTACGCGCCCAACAGCCCGTATTCGGCAACGAAGGCCGGCTCCGATCATCTCGTGCGCGCCTATCATCATACGTACGGCCTGCCCACGCTTACCACGAACTGCTCGAACAACTACGGTCCGTACCAGTTTCCCGAGAAGCTCATTCCGCTGATGATTGCCAATGCGCTCGCCGGCAAGCCGCTGCCCGTCTATGGTGACGGGCAGAACGTGCGCGACTGGTTGTACGTCGGCGACCACTGCAGCGCGATTCGTGAAGTGCTCGCGCGCGCCGTGCCCGGCGAGACTTACAACGTCGGCGGCTGGAACGAGAAGAAGAACCTCGAAGTCGTGCATACGCTGTGCGATTTGCTCGACAAGGCCCGCCCGAAGGCGGCGGGTTCGTACCGCGACCAGATCGCCTATGTGACGGACCGTCCCGGCCATGATCGTCGTTATGCGATCGATGCGCGCAAGCTCGAGCGCGAACTCGGCTGGAAGCCCGTGGAGACGTTCGAGACCGGTCTGGCGAAGACGGTCGCGTGGTATCTCGACAACCAGGTGTGGGTCAACGAGGTGGCCTCGGGTGAATACCGCAAGTGGGTGGAAACCAACTACGCAGAGCGCGCTTGAGGAGTTCATCGATGGCACGTAAGGGCATCATTCTCGCCGGCGGTTCCGGCACGCGTCTGTATCCGATCACGCATGCGGTCTCGAAGCAGCTGCTGCCGGTCTATGACAAGCCGATGATCTATTACCCGCTCTCGACGCTGATGGTCGCGGGCATTCGCGACGTCCTGATCATCTCGACGCCGCAGGACACCCCGCGCTTCGAAGCCATGCTCGGCGACGGCAGCCAGTGGGGAATGAATATCCGGTACGCTGTGCAGCCGTCGCCGGACGGCCTTGCTCAGGCATTCATCATCGGCAGGGAATTTGTTGGTCGGGATCCGTCGGCGCTGATCCTCGGCGACAACATCTTCTATGGTCACGACCTGGCGAAGCAGCTCGAGCGCGCAGACGCGCAGCATACGGGCGCGACGGTGTTTGCCTATCACGTGCACGATCCGGAGCGTTACGGCGTCGTCGAGTTCGACCGGGACTTCCGTGCCGTGTCGATCGAGGAAAAGCCGGCCAAACCGCGTTCGCACTATGCCGTCACCGGCCTGTACTTCTACGACAATTGCGTGTGCGACATCGCGGCGGACATCAAGCCGTCGCCGCGGGGCGAGCTGGAAATCACCGACGTCAATTCGCGCTATCTCGCTGCGGCCGCGCTGAATGTCGAGATCATGGGGCGCGGCTACGCATGGCTCGACACCGGAACGCATGATTCACTGATCGAGGCCGCGACATTCATCGCGACCCTTCAGAAGCGTCAGGGCCTCATGGTCGCCTGCCCCGAGGAAATCGCGTACCGCCGCAACTGGATCGATGCGGAACAGGTACAGAAACTGGCCGAGCCATTGTCGAAGAACGCGTACGGTCAGTACCTCACCAGTCTTCTCACGAGTCAGGTCGCATGGCAATCCAAGTAACGGCAACGGCGCTGCCCGAAGTCAAGCTCATCGAGCCGAAGGTGTTCGGCGATGCGCGCGGATATTTCTACGAAAGCTTTAACGGGCGGGAATTCGCCGAGCATATCGGGCCTGGCATCGAATTCGTGCAGGACAACCATTCGCGTTCGGCGAACGGCGTGCTGCGCGGGTTGCACTATCAGGTTCGGCATGCGCAGGGGAAGCTCGTGCGCGTGGTGGAAGGCGAGGTATTTGACGTTGCCGTCGATATCCGTCGTAGTTCGCCGACCTTCGGCAAGTGGGTCGGCGTGACGCTTTCCGCCGACAACCACCGCCAGCTCTGGGTGCCGCCCGGCTTCGCGCATGGCTTCGTCGTGTTGTCGGAGGCCGCGCAGTTCCTGTACAAGACGACCGACTACTGGTATCCGGAGCACGAGCGTTGCATCGTGTGGGACGATCCCGAAATCGGGATCGAGTGGCCGATCGATGCGGCACCGGTATTGGCTCCGAAGGACGCGGCGGGCAAGCGTTTGAGCGAGGCGGAAGTCTATGCGTGAGGGTGGGATGCATCCTGAACCGACGATCCTCGTGACTGGCGTGAACGGCCAGGTCGGGTTCGAATTGCTGCGGTCGCTTCAAGGGCTCGGACGTGTGGTGCCGTGCGATCGGTCGATGCTGGATCTTTCGGATCTCGATCGAGTGCGCGCATTCGTACGGGACCTGAAGCCATCCCTCATCGTGAATTCAGCGGCTTATACGGCGGTGGACAGGGCCGAGACCGAAGTCGACGCCGCGCGCCGCTTGAATGCAGACGTGCCGCGCATCTTCGCCGAGGAGATGGCGCGCACCGGCGGCGCGCTGATTCATTATTCGACCGATTACGTGTTTGATGGGAGGAAGGCGGGCGCGTATACGGAAACCGACGCGACGAATCCCGTGAATGCTTACGGCGCGACGAAGCTTGAAGGTGAGCAGGCGATCACGACGACGGGGTGTGCGCATTTGATTCTCAGGACGAGCTGGGTGTACGGGCGGCGCGGAAAGAACTTCCTGCTGACCATGCTGAAGCTCGGCAAGGAGCGGCCGGAGTTGCGTGTCGTGGCCGATCAGGTCGGTGCGCCGACCTGGGCCCGGACGATCGCTGTCGTCACGTCGCACATCATCGCGCAGCAAGCCGCCGCGGATGATGTCGCCGATTGGTGGGCGAAGCGTTCCGGCATCTATCACTACACGTCGTCCGGCGCGACGTCGTGGCACGGCTTCGCGCAAGCGATTCTTGAGCACGCGATGGGCGAACTTGCGCCGAAGGTATTGCCGATTTCGGCGAGCGAGTATCCGGTTCCGGCGAAGCGCCCGGCGAATTCGCGGATGGCGCTGGAAAAGCTGGCGCGAACGTTCGGCGTGACGATGCCTGCATGGGACGATGCACTGAGGCTCTGCCTGGGTGAGTAGGGTGCGTCGGCTATAATTTCGTCCCAACTAAGTTGGCCTAAACGGTTGATATTTTTTGCTGACGGGCTGTTGAATCAAAAGGCGAAAGGCGGTGGAAAGCCTTCCTTTCGCGGTTGGAAAACCAAATCTGGAGTGAAAGTGATGTTGATCCCCGTCATCCTGTCTGGTGGCGCAGGCACGCGACTTTGGCCGGTCTCCCGTGAAGGGCACCCCAAACCGTTCATGAAGCTTGCGGACGGCGAGAGCCTGCTCTCGAAAACCTATCGCCGTGCGGCGGCCGTGGTCGGCAGTGATGCAGGGTCGCAGCACCGTGAGATCTTGACGGTCACCAACCGCGACTACTACTTCATGAGCAAGGATGAGTTCACGGGCGTGAAGCTCGGTGAATCTCTGCCCGGCGCATTCATGCTCGAACCCGCCGGTCGCAACACGGCACCTGCAGTCGCAATGGCGGCCCATCACGTCGCGGAAAAGTACGGGCGCGATGCGCTGATGCTGATTCTCGCGGCCGATCATCTGGTTCAGGATCAGCAAGGCTTTTCCGCCGCGGTCGCGAGTGCTGTTGAACTGGCGAACCAGGACAAACTGGTGACGTTCGGCATCGTGCCGACGCGCCCGGACACGGGCTTCGGTTATATCGAGACAGGAGAGACGATCGGCGCAGGCCGGGCCGTCCTGCGCTTCGTCGAAAAGCCCGATGCCGACAAGGCAGCCGAATATCTTGCTGCGGGCAACTATCTCTGGAATTCCGGGATGTTCTGCTTCAAGGCAGGCGTCATTCTGGACGAAATGGCCCGCCATGCCCGGGACGTCGCGACAGCAGCCGAGACGTGCTGGTCGTCGCTGATGGCAAACAACACATCGGCGCAGATGCTCGAGATTCCTTCGGAGTCTTTCGCAAAGATGCCCGACATCTCGATCGACTACGCGGTAATGGAGCGTTCGACGAACGTGGCGGTCGTGCCGTCCAGTTTCGGGTGGAGCGATATCGGCTCTTGGGGGGCGATTCGCGAACTGGTCGCCCCGGACGCGGATAGCAACCGCGCCGTCGGCGAAGCAATCTTCGTCGACAGCCGGAATACCTACGTGCAGAGCCAGGATCGGGTGGTCGCGGCCGTGGGCGTGGCTGATCTGATGATTATCGATACGCCGGATGCGCTGCTGGTTGCACATCCCGATTACGCGCAGGACGTGAAGCGAGTCGTGGCTCGTCTGAAGAAACAGAATCACGAAGCGTACAAGTTGCATCGCACCGTCAGCCGTCCCTGGGGCACTTATACCGTGCTGGAAGAAGGGCCTCGCTTCAAGATCAAGCGTATCGAAGTCAAGCCGGGCGCCAGCCTGAGTCTGCAAATGCACCATCATCGCAGCGAACACTGGATTGTCGTATCCGGAATGGCCAAGGTCGTGAACGGAGATCAGGAAATCTTCGTGCGTACCAATGAATCGACGTACATTCCCGCAGGCCACAAGCATCGACTCGAGAACCCCGGCGTGCTGGATCTCGTGATGATCGAGGTGCAAAGCGGCGAGTATCTCGGGGAAGACGACATCGTTCGCTTCCAGGACGTTTACGGGCGGGCGTGATGCTAGGGATGTTGAAAGTCCTTTGGGACTATCGCGGTTTCATTCTGGGCAGCGTCAAGCGGGAATTCCAATCCAAATACCGCAATTCCCTGCTTGGTGCGGCGTGGACCGTGCTCAATCCGCTTGCGATGATCGTCGTGTACACGGTGATCTTTTCGCGGGTCATGCATGCCCGCTTGCCCGGGGTCGACAGCACGTTTGCGTACAGCATTCACTTGTGTGCCGGTGTGTTGCCTTGGGGCATGTTTGTGGAAATCGTCAGCAACGGCCAGAACACCTTTGTCAACAACGCGAACCTGCTCAAGAAGCTGAGCTTTCCGCGGCTGTGTCTGCCGATCATTGTCGTGATCAATTCGCTGGTCAATTTCGCGATCGTGTTCGGGTTGTTTACGGTGTTCTTGCTGATCACGGGCAATTTCCCGGGTTTGGTCTATTTCGCCGCCATTCCTGTGCTGACCCTGATGACGTTGTTTGCCATCGGACTGGGCATTACGCTCGGGGTGTTGAACGTGTTCTTTCGCGACGTGGGGCAGTTCTTCGGGATCGTGCTGAATTTCTGGTTCTGGCTGACGCCGGTTGTTTACGCGGCCGACATTTTGTCCAAGTCTGCACAGGAGGCGTTGCGCTTCAACCCGATGGCGCCCGTGATCGAAGCCTTCCAGGTCATGATGGTGCAACACCTCTGGCCGGACTGGTCGACGCTGTTGTATCCGTTCGTATTGAGCATTGTGCTGTGTCTCGCAGGCTTCAGTTTGTTCCGCAAGCATGCGGGTGAAATGGTGGATGAACTCTGATGGGTACCATTACCGTTACCAATCTTGGCAAGGCATACAAGCAGTATCCAACGCGATGGTCGCGCCTCCTCGAGTGGCTGGATCCGCGCGGCAAACCTCATCACACGCTGCATTGGGTGCAGCGTGACGTGAATTTCTCGGTTCGTTCCGGCGAGGCGCTGGGTATTGTCGGCATCAACGGTGCCGGCAAAAGCACGCTGTTGAAAATGATTGTCGGAACTACGCAGCCGACCGTCGGCAACGTAACGCGAACCGGTCAGATTGCCGCGTTGCTCGAACTGGGAATGGGGTTCCATGCGGACTTCACCGGGCGCCAGAACGTGATGATGGCGGGACAACTGCTCGGTTACAGCGTCGAGGAGATTGTCGCGTTGATGCCGCAAATCGAGGCGTTCGCCGAAATCGGCGAATACATCGACCAGCCGGTGCGCGTGTATTCGAGCGGGATGCAGGTGCGTCTCGCGTTCAGTGTCGCGACGGCCCGCCGTCCGGACATTCTGATCGTCGACGAGGCGCTCTCGGTCGGCGATGCCTATTTCCAGCACAAGAGCTTCGATCGCATCCGGGAGTTTCGCAAGCAGGGCACGACGTTGTTGATCGTCGCGCACGACAAGGCCGCGATTCAGGCCATCTGCGATCGCGCGATCCTGCTGAATGCCGGGCGGTTGGAGATGGAAGGCACGCCCGAAGCGGTCATGGATTACTACAACGCGATGCTGGCGGACCATCAGGACCAGGAGGTGCGCCAGGAGGTGCTCGAGAGCGGCAAGGTCCAGACGATTTCCGGTACGGGTGAAGTCACGATCGACAAGGTTGAGCTGCTGAATCGAGACGGCAGGCCGATCGACGTCGCTCATGTCGGGCAGCCTGTGACGCTGAGGATATCTGCCGAATGTCGTGAGTCCGTGCAGGACCTGGTCATGGGCTTCATGATCAAGGACAGACTGGGGCAGACCGTCTTCGGTACCAACACGCACAATCTCAAGTCCGACATCGGCGATGTGGCTGCGGGCGCGAATGCGACGGTCGATTTCGAGTTCCTGGCGAATATCGGCCCAGGCAGTTATTCAGTTGCCGTGGCGTTGCATACGGGCAGTACGCACATGCAGAACAACTTCGAGTGGAGGGATCACGCCCTTACATTCAATATGGTGAACGGCAACGTGAGCGAATTCGTCGGAATTACGTGGATGCCGACACAGGCGAAGGTGGTGTCGTGAGTGACAATTTCTACCGGGCATTTGAAGAACGCTATTACGCGCCCCGGGACCTCATCAAGAGCATCCGCAGGCAGTATCTGCCGTTCGTCGAGCCGTTGGCATCGATCTATCCGGGCGGCCGTGCGTTCGATCTCGGCTGTGGCCGTGGCGAGTGGCTGGAACTGATGTCCGAACAAGGTTTGACGCCTTTCGGCGTGGATCTGGACGCCGGTATGCTGCAAGCCTGCGAGGAGCGCGGCCTGCCCGCGACGCAGGGCGATGCGGTGGCCTATCTCAAGACGCTGGCGTCCGACAGCCAGGTCGTCGTTTCGGCATTCCATGTCGTCGAACACATTACCTTCGAGCAGTTGCAGACGGTTGTTTCGGAGGCATTGCGGGTATTGCAGCCGGGTGGTTTGCTGATCCTCGAGACGCCGAACCCGGAAAATATCGCTGTCGCGACCAACAACTTTCATCTGGATCCCACGCATCAGAAGCCGATTCCGTCGCTGCTGCTGTCGTTCGTGGTCGAGCATGGTGGATTCGAGACGGTAAAGACGCTCCGGTTGCAGGAGTCGCCGGCGTTGCGTAATCCTGATCGTGCGGTGTCTCTGCTGGACGTGATACGGGGGGCGAGTCCCGACTATGCCGTCGTCGCCCAGAAGGCCGCCGATCCGCAAATCAAGGAGAAATTTGCTCAGATGTTCGCGGCCGAGTACGGCTTGTCGCTGGAGCAACTGGCGGACCGTTACGAAGCGCGAACCGATTCCGAGAGGCTCCGGACGGAAAAGGCCGAGGCGGGCGTCGAGCGGCTAGACGAACTGGTTCGTGTGATCAGCGAGCAACTACATCTGGCCCAGGAGCGCCTTCAGTCCGTCGAAGCCGATCTGGATGCAGGGCAACGGCGGGTTACCGAGGACCGGCTCAAGCTTGCAGAGGAGCGGTGTCGGCATGCGGAGGAGTTGCGCCAGCATGCGGAGAACCAGCTTGGCGCCGTGGAGGCGCGGGCTCAACATGCCGAGGCGCAGGCCCGGCATGCGAATGAAGTGTTGCATGCCGTGCTGCACAGCACGTCTTGGCGCGTGTCGAAGCCGGTGCGCATGATCGGCGTTCCGCTGCGCAGATTGACGTCTGCAATCCGCGAACGCAGGTTGCTGTCAGGGATCAAGGCGCGAATCAAGGGCGCACTCAGAGTCGGTGCGGCCGAGCTGGCGAAGCGGCCGGCATTGAAGCGTGCGGCCCTCAGGTTGGTGAGGATGAGTCCGTCCCTGGACCGTCGATTGCGCACGGTCGTGACACCGTCGGCGAACGCTGCAGTCGGTTCTCCCCTGTCTCAACGCGCTTTGCCGGAGTCGGTCCGTGAAGTGCTCGAGGAGCTCCGGGCCGCCACGCGCGCGTCCGAATCCCGGTGACGATGCGCCCAACCGAATTGATGGAACTGCTGCGCGCTTGAATGGCGTGCCGGCAACAATGCTAAGTGCTGCTTTGGAAATGACGTCCCCTATGCATAAACCCCAGCCTGCTCATGCCACCAGACCCCGAATTCTGGTAGTTGGCGACATCATGCTCGACCGCTACGTCATCGGTGGCGTTTCTCGCATTTCTCCCGAGGCACCGGTTCCCGTTCTGGCGGTCGGTCGCGAAGAAAATCGGCCAGGTGGTGCTGCGAATGTGGCAGCCAACGTCAGCGCCATGGGCGGGGACGCAACACTGCTGGCGGTGGTCGGTCACGACAGCGCGTCCATCGAGCTTCAGAAGTGCCTGCAGGGGTACGGCGTACAGACGATGTTCGTGTCGGACCCGGAGGGCGGCACGACGCAAAAGACCCGCTTGATGGCGGGCGCGCAGCAGATCGCCCGCGTCGATCGCGACGTGCGGCCGACGGCGCGTACTCAGGCGCTCCTGCTCGAAGAGTTCAGGCGAGTCGCATCCGATCATGACCTGATCGTGTTTTCCGACTATGCGAAGGGTACGCTGGACCATCTGCCGGAATTTCTGGCGGCGGCAGCGGCCTTGAATGTTCCCACGTTGGTTGATCCGAAACGGACCGACCCCGCGTTCTATCGCGGCGCAACATTGCTCAAACCGAACAATTCCGAATTCATCGGGCTGTTCGGCGACTATACGTCCGACGATGAACTGCTGGAGCGGGCACAGCAGGTGCTGGGTGAACTGAACTTGCGGCATCTCGTCGTGACCCGTGGCGCGAAGGGCATGGTCTACGTGAGCAAGGACGGCCATCTGGGTAGCATCCCCACGCACGCGCGGGATGTCTTCGATGTATCGGGCGCCGGCGATACCGTACTCTCGGCACTGGCACTGGCGCTGGCCCGCGGTACGCCGGTATCCGAGGCGGTGCATATCGCCAATGTGGCGGCTGGCATCGCCGTATCTCATTCCGGTACCTATGTGGTCTCTGCGGACGAGGTTCGCGATCAGCTGTATCCGTCGCGCCAGCGCGCCCCCAAGCTGGTGGATGAGGAAACCCTCGGGAAGCTGCTGCTGGCGCATCGGCAGCGAGGGGAAGTCGTCGTATTCACCAACGGCTGCTTCGACACCCTGCACCCTGGACATATCCGCTTCCTCGACGAAGCGCGTGCACAGGGCGACATTCTGGTCGTGGCGCTCAATGCCGACGCATCGGTGCGCGAACTCCACGGTTCGGGGCATCCACTCCATTCTTTTGGCTATCGCGCCGAAGTGCTGGCTGGCTTGGCAGCAGTGGATTACGTGGTGGAGTTTGACGCGCCGACACCGTTGAAACTGATCGAATCGCTTGAGCCCGACGTTCTCGTGAAGGGTGGCAATTACCAGGTCCATGACATCGTTGGCCATGACGCGGTAAGTGCCCGGGGAGGCCGAGTGGCCGCGCTCGCATTCCATGACGGCTACCCGACCGCGCGTGTCGTTCCGGAGATCAGCGCGGTGCGTGATCAATGACCTTGCTCTGGATCACGGTTCAGCGCCGCTATTGCCACTCGAGGCTGCTCTTCGGATGGGCCTTTTCCGTCAGCGCGCCCCGATGCGCTGTTGCGCCGGATCGTTCCGGAGTCACGACGGCCTCGTGGGCGTCGGTAGGTCAAGTAAAGTAGGACAACCATGCGAATCGTTATTGACATGCAGGGAGCGCAAACCGAGAGCCGCTTCCGTGGCATCGGACGCTATTCCCTTTCCTTGGCGCTTGCCATTGCCCGCAATGCGGGACACCATGAAATCTACCTGGCCCTCAGTGGACTGTTCCCCGAGACCATCGGGCCGATCCGTCAGGCATTTCGAGGTTTGGTGCCGCAGGAGCGGATTCGCGTCTGGCAGGCGCCGGGGCCGATGCGCTGGGTCGACCCGCAAAATGCGTCGCGTCGTGCCGTCGCTGAACGGGTGCGCGAGGCGTTTCTGGAAACGCTCGATCCCGATATCGTGTTGGTTACCAGTCTGTTCGAGGGGTTGGGGGATGATGCAGTCATCAGCATCGGGGCATTGGGTGAACCGCTGCCGACCGCGGTCATACTTTACGACCTGATTCCGCTGATCAACCCGGACGAGCAATACCGGACGAACCCTGTTTATCGCGGCTACTATGCAGACCGCATCGAAAACCTGAAGCGGGCACGGCATCTTCTTGCGATCTCGGAAAGTGCCCGGCAGGAGGCGCTGGGTGCATTGCCTTTTTCGCCCGAGAAAGTGACCAATGTGTCGGGTGCTTGCGACGAGATGTTTACCCGCGTCGTGCCCGATGCAGACCAACTGGCGACCCTGAATAAACGCCTGGGGGTAACCAAGCCTTTCATCATGTACACGGGTGGAGCCGATGCCCGCAAGAACCTTCCGCGTCTGATCGAGGCGTTCGCCGACCTGCCGGATACGTCGCGCCACCACCACCAGCTTCTGTTTGTCGGTCGAATGCCGCAGTCGGAAGTGAGCGCGCTTCGTGCTCATGCACGACGCGTCGGCCTACATGCCGACGAGCTGTTGTTCAGCGATTACATCTCGGATGACGAGCTGCTGGCGTTGTTCAGTACCTGCCGCCTGTTTGTCTTCCCTTCTCTGCACGAAGGGTTTGGCTTGCCGCCGCTTGAAGCGATGGCATGCGGCGCCGTGGTGATCGCTGCCGACGCCGCGAGCCTTCCGGAAGTCATGGGCAGCCCCGAGGCGCTCTTTGATCCGCAGTCGGTTCCGGCCATCAGCGCCAAGATGCATCAGGCGCTTACCGACGAGGGCCTGCGCGCTCGATTGCTGGAGAACGCCAGGACTCAGGCGCAGGCATTCTCGTGGGATCGCAGCGCCAAGCTCGTGTTGCGGGCCATTGCCCCCTTCGAGCGAACCCGTGAGTCACGGACGGGGCGAGCCGTGACCTTCGAGCGCACCACGTTGTTCGAGCCGAAGATCAAGAGGATCCTGCTGCTCAAACTGGATCATATGGGGGATCTGCTGCTGGCGGTGCCGGCTATTTCTCGTCTGCGCGCACGATACCCGAAGGCCGGCATCGACGTAGTGGTGGGGAGTTGGAATCAGGCTTTGGCGCAGACCCTGCCGTTCTTCGACCGGGTGTTGACGCTCGACTATTTCAAGCGCAAATCTTCGTTGCAGGCGGAGCTGTCCGACGGTTCGTTGGGTGAATTCGTGAAGCAGCTGGGTTTCTACGACCTGGCTATCGATTTGAGGCGACAGCCTGATACACGGTTCGTCCTGGCACAAGTCGAGGCGGGGCTCAAGGTCGGCTATGGCAGTCTCAACCCGGCCATCGATGCCAAGCTCGACATCGCACTGCCCACATATCAAGACCTGCCGTTCGTGGAAACGCCGCTGAATCGCGTTTCGATCAGCGAGCAGATGCTGGCTCTGGTCGACGCACTACCGGCTCATCCGTCCGACTATGTCGAGTTGCCGCCGCTCGCGGCCCCTTTGCAACAGCATACTCGTGCGGTTGCGCTGTTTCCCTACGCCGGTGGCGATGCAAAGGAATGGCCTGTTGCGCGATTCCACGAACTGGCCCGACGGCTGGCCGCGGATTCCACAGTGGAACTCGTCAGCGTTTTCTTTGCCAGCGACAAAGAAGCCCAGCGTTTCAGCTTCGACGGCCTTGAAAAAGTGGTGATTCAAGTGGGGCTCAGCATCCCCGAACTGATGCGGCATCTCGCCGGCCACCAGTTGTGCGTCGCCAACAATTCCGGCGGCGCGCACATGGCAGCCTATCTGGGTGTGACGGCGCTGGGGGTCTATGGCGGGCTGGAAACCGCACACGAATGGGCGCCGGTGTTCGGCAACAGCTATGTCTTGCATAATGAGGCGGCTTGCTCACCCTGCCACATTCCTGCGCGACGCGATTGTCCGCACAACTTTTTCTGTCTCGATGACATCGCGGTGGACGAGGTGTATGCCCGCTGCCAGGAATTGCTCGCTCAGAACGGTGCGGCGCTGCCGATTGCACAGTCACGTCCGAGCATCAAGTCGACGCGCAAGAAGCTGTTCCAGGCCCTCGCGCCTTTGGTACGTCAATGCAACGAAGACGAGTTGAGTCAAGTCGCACAGGGCATCGCGCTCAGCTTGCCTACGCGAACGCGCCGCACGTTATTTGTCGATGTATCGGAACTGGTCAGCCATGATGCCCGGACCGGGATTCAACGCGTCGTCCGAAGCATTCTGAGCGAACTGCTCAAAGACCCGCCGAAGGACTTCGAGGTGTGGCCCGTCTACGCAACGCATGACCGAACGGGTTATTTTTATGCGAAACGTCTGCGTTCGCGCTTCATGGGGCAGGATGACCCCGGCGCAGTGCAGGAAGATCCCATTGATTTTCAGGCAGGCGATGTCTTTTTGGGGCTGGATCTGAACCCATACGGCATTGGCGTTCAGGAAGCATTTCTCGATGAAATGTCGCGTCAGGGCGTTCGTATCCAGTTTGTCGTGTACGACCTCTTGTGCGTGCAGATGCCCAGCTACTTCGCGCCGGGGAGCGAGGCCCTGTTCGAGAAATGGCTGAATACGATCTCCCGTTATGACGGTGTCGTGTGCGGTTCCCGAACGGTGGCGGACGAGTTCACGCAATGGTTGCAGGCGCATCAGCCTCAGCGCCAGGGAACGCTTGAAGTGGGCTGGTTCCATTACGGCGCAGATGTGCAGAATTCGCACCCGAGCTCTGGCATGCCAAGCGACGCGCCTCGTATACTCAGGGCACTGCGCGCGGCTCCCAGCTTTTTGATGGTGGGGACGGTCGAGCCGCGCAAAGGCCATGCGCAGGCGTTGGCGGCTTTCGAGCAACTCTGGCAGGAAGGTACGGCGGTCAATCTGGTGATCGTCGGCAAATCCGGGTGGCTGGTCGAGAAGCTGGTTGCACGTCTGCGAGCGCATCCCGAGTTCGGAAAACGGCTATTCTGGCTGGAGAGCATCAGCGATGAATACCTGGAGCAGGTCTACGGCGCATGTTGCTGTCTGCTTGCGGCGTCGGAAGGGGAAGGCTTCGGGTTGCCGCTGATCGAGGCGGGTCGCAAGCATCTGCCCATATTGGCGCGAGATTTGCCGGTGTTCCGCGAGGTAGCGGTGGACCATGCACATTATTTCCATGGCACCAGTGGTGAAGCGTTGACGGAGGCCGTGACGCACTGGCTCACGCTGTATCGGCAAGGCGCACACCCAAAGTCCGAGGGAATGCCCACCCTGACCTGGCAAGCCTCTGTTCAGCAATTGCTGGACAGCGTATTACCGATGCGACAGGTCATCAAGCCCGTCACCCGCTTGGAAGTACCCGCGGAGACCGAGTGACATTGCCGTCAATCATCCGATAAAGATTTTGCAAGAGAACTTAAGATGAATTCTCAAAATATGAAAGTTTCCATCATTACCGGCATCACTGGCCAAGACGGTGCCTATCTCGCCCAGCTCCTGCTCGAGAAGGGTTATCAGGTGTATGGCACCTATCGCCGTACCAGCTCGGTGAACTTCTGGCGTATCGAAGAGCTTGGCATCGCCAAGCACCCGAACCTGCATCTGATCGAATACGATTTGACGGATCTGTCGGCGAGCATCCGCCTGCTGCAGACGACCGGTGCCACGGAAGTCTACAACCTCGCCGCGCAAAGCTTTGTCGGCGTATCCTTCGACCAGCCGGTCACCACTGCGGAAATCACCGGCATCGGTCCGCTGAACCTGCTCGAGGCGATCCGCATCGTCAATCCGAAGATCCGCTTCTACCAAGCGAGCACGTCCGAAATGTTCGGCAAGGTGCAGGCGATCCCCCAGATCGAATCGACGCCGTTCTATCCGCGCAGCCCGTATGGCGTCGCCAAGCTGTATGCGCACTGGATTACGGTGAACTATCGCGAAAGCTACGATATCTTTGGCTGCAGCGGGATCCTGTTCAATCACGAATCGCCGCTGCGCGGCCGCGAGTTCGTCACGCGCAAGATCACGGACTCCGTCGCAAAGATCAAGCTGGGTCAGCTCGACGTGCTCGAACTGGGCAACATGGACGCGAAGCGCGACTGGGGTTTCGCGAAGGAATACGTGGAAGGTATGTGGCGCATGCTGCAGGTCGATGAGCCGGACACGTACGTTCTCGCCACGAATCGCACGGAAACCGTCCGCGATTTCGTCCGCATGGCGTTCAAGGCCACCGGTGTCGATCTCGAGTTCAAGGGCAGCGACGTGGATGAAGTCGGCGTCGATGTCGCGACCGGCAAGACGGTTGTGCGCGTCAATCCGAAGTTCCATCGTCCGGCCGAAGTCGACCTGCTGATCGGCAACCCGGAGAAGGCGAAGCAGAAGCTGGGCTGGGAGCCGACGACGACGCTCGAGCAGCTGTGCGCAATGATGGTTGAAGCGGATTTGCGTCGCAATGAACTCGGCTTCTCGTTCTGACGCGCCGCGGGCCCTGGTGACGGGGCTCGGCGGCTTTACCGGCGACTTTCTGGCGCAGTCGTTGCGGGCGGCCGGTTATCGCGTGTTCGGTACGACGCACGGTTCCGAAGCGATGGGGCCTGATATGTATCGGGTAGATCTGTGCGACCGCGCGGCGCTCGCACAGGTCGTCGCCGACGTGCAGCCGGACGTGGTCGCGCATCTCGCCGCGATCGCGTTTGTCGCGCACGGTGACACCGACGCGATCTATCGCACCAACGTGGTCGGCACGCGGAATCTGCTCGATGCGCTCGCGAATCTGGAGCGTCGTCCAAAGGCGGTTCTGCTGGCGAGCAGTGCCAACATCTACGGCAACGCGGCGGTCGAAGTCATCGACGAATCGGTCGAGCCCAACCCTGCGAACGACTACGCGGTAAGCAAGCTGGCGATGGAGTACATGGCGCGCCTGTGGTGCGACAAGTTGCCGATCGTTGTCGCGCGTCCGTTCAACTATACGGGCGTCGGGCAGTCGCCGCAGTTTCTGCTGCCGAAGATCGTCAGCCATTTCCAGCGCGGCGAGCGCGTGATCGAACTTGGCAATATCGACGTCGAGCGCGATTTCTCCGACGTGCGTCGCGTCGTGGATGCCTATCGGCGCTTGCTGCAACTCGCACCGGCCGGCGGGGTGTTCAACGTGTGCTCCGGCCGCGCGGTGTCGCTGAAGGCGGTGATCGCGATGATGGAGCAGATTGCCGGATACACGATCGAAGTGCGCGTCAATCCGGCTTTCGTGCGCGCGAACGAAGTGCGCCGGTTGCAGGGCGACAGTACGCGGCTGCAGGCCGCCATCGGCCCGCTCGAGGACATACCGCTGGAAAGCACGCTGCGCTGGATGTTTGGCGGAGGGCGTGGGTGAAGGTCGGTTTCGGCACGACGGCCCTCGCACGGAGCCGTGCGCACGGCGGCGTCGACGGCATCGGTTCTTATACGCGCGAACTGGGACAGGCGCTGATCGCGCGGGGCGGAATCGGCCTCGTTCCCGCCGGTTTTGGCGCGACCGTCGGCGACGACGTATTTCCGGGTGCGCGGCCGCCGGTGAATCTCGGTCGGCATGAAGTCGCGACGGTGCTGGGCGCCGTGACGCCGTGGACGTCGATCGACGAGAAGGCGCTGCGCGCGGAGCGCGTGGACGTGTTTCATGCGACGGATCACCTGATTCCGAAGCTGTCCTCGATACCGGTCATCGCGACGCTGATGGACGCGATTCCACTGTCGCATCCGGAGTGGACGACGATCCGGTTGGCGGCGCTGCGTCGTTGGCTACTGCGTCGTTCAGGCACCTGGGCCGACCATGTGATCACGATTTCCGACTACTCCAAACGGGAAATCGTCGAGCATTTCGGCATCGCGCCGGAGCGGATTTCGGTGGTTCCGCTGGGTGTCCATCCCCGATTCTTCGAACGGATCGACCAGGCCGAGCGCGAGGCGGTATTGAAGCGGCTCGGCTTGCCGGCGCAATTCTTCCTGTGCGTCGGGACCTTGCAGCCGCGGAAGAATCTCGAGCGGGTCGTTGACGCACATGCGAGCTTGCCGGCCGGCTTGCGCCGCGATATCCCGCTGGTGATCGTCGGCCGGGCCGGGTGGGGCTGCGAGCAACTCGTTGCACGCTTGCGCGCGGACGAGAGCGGTTGCGTTCGGTGGCTCGAGTATCTGCCTGACCATGACGTACGCGCGCTGCTCCAGTCGGCAACTGCGCTTGTGTTCGCGTCGCTGTGTGAGGGTTTCGGGTTGCCCGTCGTGGAAGCTTTTGCGTCGGGGCTACCGGTCGTGGCCTCCAGCACGACGTCCGTTCCAGAAGTCGCGGGCGACGCGGCAATCCTGGTCGATCCTTCCCGTACCGGCGACATTGCCGACGGCATGAGAATGATCGTCGAGCAGCCCGGCCGGGCAGACGTGCTTCGCGAGGCCGGGCTGGCACGGGCGCGAGCGCTGAATTGGCAGGCCTGCGCGCAGCAGACGCTGGCCGTCTACGAAGCTGTCCTGGGCGGAACACGTCGTTAATGAATCAATTCGCTTCGAGGAGCACCGCGTGAAGTTGGGGGTGGACATCACCTGGATGGTGGGCAACTACCGCGGCATGGGGCGCTTCGCCCGTCAACTGGTGGCGCCGATCAGCGAGTCGGTGCTGGGCTTCGCGCCAAGCGGGGTGAGCACCGACGAATGGTCGTGCGTCAGCGAAGGGCGTGGTTTCTTCCCGTGGTGGGAGCAGGTCGAGTTGCCGCGGTTGTGCCGCGAGCAGAAGCCGGACTATCTACTGTGCCCGTACAACACGGGGCCGTTACGCTCCACGGGCAACACGCCGCTGATCGCGGTCATTTACGATCTGATCTACATGCAGCCGTGGAGCGTGCTGCCGCCGGCGCGGTCGCTGTATCAGACCGCCGGGCGCGTGTACCGTCGCCATGTGGTGCCGCGGCTGGCGCGCCGGGCCGACGTCGTGCTGACCATCTCGCGGTTTACGCAACGAGAACTGGTAGAGACGTTCGGGCTGAACGAGGCCGACGTGCACGTCATCCCATGCATGATCTCGGATGACTGGTTCGACGCACCGGTGAGTCCGGCGGCGCGCCGGCCGTACCTGTTCACGGTCGCGGGCGAAGTACCGAGCAAGAACGTCGATCGCCTCCTGCAGGCGTTCGCGGTCGCGCGCCCGGCGCTCGGCGATGACGCTACGCTGAGGATCGCGGGAATCAAGTCGGAACATCACGCGCATTTTCTCGGGCGGGCGGCGGCACTCGGGCTCGCGGGTGCGGTCGAGTTGCTCGGCTACATTTCGCGGGACGAACTGCGCGAGCAGTATCGGCACGCGCGCGCTTTCATCTTCGCTTCGTTGTTCGAAGGGTTTGGCATTCCGCTGCTGGAAGCGATGGCGTCGGGTACCCCCGTTGCGTGCAGCAATACGACGTCGATGCCCGAGGTGGTCGGCGACTGCGGCCTGCAGTTCGATCCTTTTTCGGTGGAAGACATGGCGGAGCAGATTCGCAGGGTATGGAGCGATGGTACGCGCTTTGACGTCGCGATCGGCGACGGCGTGGCCCGCGCACGGTCCTTCTCGGAGTCGGCCGTGCGTCCGTTGATTCAGGACTTCTGGGCGCATCTACCATGAACCAGGTCAAGAAGAAGCTGCTGGTGCTGACGCCGCGGTTTCCGTATCCGGTGATCGGCGGCGACAAGCTGCGGATTTACCATCTGTGCCGCGTGCTGTCCCGCCATTACTCGCTGACGCTGCTGAGCATGTGCGAGACCGACGAGGAGATGCACGCCGCGTTGCCGGACGATGGCGTATTCGACCGGGTCGAACGGGTCTTTCTGTCTCGCCGCCGATCGTACCTGAATACGCTGCTCGCGTTGCCTACGCGCACGCCGCTCCAGGTCGCGTACTACCGGAGCCGCACGTTTGCTGCGGCGGTGGCGCGATTGCTGCCGTCGCACGACGGCGCCTTCGTGCATCTCGTGCGTTGTGCCGAGTATGTACGCAAGTCCGACAAGCCGCGCATCCTGGAAATGACCGATGCGATCTCGCTCAACTACAGCCGAGTGAAGCAGCTGAAGAAAGCGCGCGGACTGAAGTCGCGCGTGTTCGGCATTGAGGCGAAGCGCCTGCTCGACTACGAGCGCACGATCGTCAACGATTTCGACCTGTCGGTGCTGGTGTCCCGGACCGATCGCGACTATCTGTTTCCGAACGCATCCGCCGCGAAAGTGATGGTGTGCTCGAACGGCGTCGATTTGTCAGGTCTGCCGTATATGGCGCGCAGCATGGCGAGCCGGATCCTGATCTTCATCGGCGACATGCGCACGGTCCAGAACCAGGACATGTGTCATTTTTTCGCGGAGGCCGTACTGCCGTTGCTGCGCAAGCGTGCCGATTACCGCTTCCGTATCGTCGGCTCCATCGCGCCAACACTCGCTGAACGATTTCGCGCATATGACGGCGTCGACGTGACGGGCCGAGTCGAGTCGGTCGCGCAGGCCGCATCCGACGGCGCAATCGGCGTGTGCCCGATGCGCATCGGTGCAGGTGTGCAGAACAAGATTCTCGAATACATGGCGCTCGGGCTGCCGGTGGTCACCACGTCGCTGGGCCATGAGGGCCTGGGTGCGCAAAGCGGCCGCGATTTGCTGATTGCGGATACACCGGAGGAATTCGCCGAACGCATCGAGCAATTGATCACCGACGAGTCCGCGGCGATCGAGATGACGGCGCGAGCGCGAGCCTTCGTCGAGCGCGAGCACGGCTGGGAACGGATGCTCGCGCCGCTCGTCGACAAGGTGGGTACGTTGCTGGCCTGAGCGACGGCGCTTCCAGCACGCGTAGCCCCGGTAGTCACGGGCGTGGGGCGCACGGCTTGGTCGCTACCAATAGGCAAGGTTACAATGCCCGGGCATCGATGCGGCACAACCGGCGCGTGGACATTGGCCTTCGGGCGGGATTGCCGGGTGGCGAAGCGGACGCCCTGCAAGGGCGACGAGCCGCGCCGCGTCACGCGGTGCTTTCATCCGATTCGGAACCCGAACATCACTTTGTCTTTCCCTATGATTGCATCTGGCAGCGCGCACTTTGACGCGCTGCCGAATGCCTGTCGCGCGGCGCCGATTGAAAACGGTGCCAGCGATCGACATGCTTTCCGTTTTCGAGATTCCGACGTGTTCGCCTCTGCCTCCGTTTCTGTTCTCAAGTGCCGGTCCGGTGTGCGTCGGCCCGCGCTGTCTGCACGCGCGACAGTCGGGCGCACATCGCCTCGCCGAGGCGTCAGCCGACAAAGCCGGAGGGTGCGATGACTCATCTCGTTGTCACCGGCGCGAACGGTTTCGTCGGCCGAGCGGTTTGCCGCCGCGCACGACAGGCCGGGCTCACCGTTACCGCACTGGTGCGGCGACCGGGCGGCTGCATTGATGGCGTGCGTGAATGGGTGCACGGCACCGCCGATTTTGATGGTCTGGACGAGGGGTGGCCGACCGACCTGGCTGCCGATTGCGTGATCCATCTCGCTGCCCGCGTGCATGTGATGCGCGACGAGTCGCCCGATCCCGACGCCGCGTTCGATGCCACCAATGTCGTCGGCACCTTGCGTCTCGCCGAGGCAGCGCGCAATCACGGCGTCCGCCGCATCGTGTTCGCGAGCAGCATCAAGGCGGTTGGCGAGGGCGATGACGGTGTACCGCTGTCGGAAGTATTCGAACCCGATCCACAGGATGCATACGGTCGCTCGAAGCTGCGCGCGGAGCGACAACTCGCGCAGTTCGGCGCGTCGGCAGGGCTCGAGGTCGTCGTCGTTCGTCCCCCGCTCGTGTATGGCCCAGCGGTCCGCGCCAACTTCCTGAGGATGATGGATGCGGTTGCGCGAGGGATTCCATTGCCGCTCGGCGCCGTTTCGGCGCGTCGCAGCATCGTCTACGTCGAAAACCTCGCGGATGCACTGCTGCGTTGCGCAATCGACCCGCGCGCGGCCGGCGAATGTTTTCATGTTGCTGACGACGACGCGCCGTCGGTTGCGGGCCTGCTGCGTCTCGTTGGCGACGCGCTGGGCAAGCCGGCGCGGCTGATCGCGGTGCCGCCGGTGCTGCTGCGTGCGATCGGGACGTTGACGGGCCGCCGCGCGGTCGTCGACCGCCTGACCGGTAGCCTGCAACTCGACACTGGCCGGATCAGGCGCATGCTCGGCTGGCATCCGCCCTATACGACCCGCCAGGGCCTCGAAGCGACCGCTGCATGGTATCGTTCGCGCGATACACAACAATAGTCGACATGCATCTTCCGATCTCCACATGGCCTTACGCGGTCGTGGTGGCGCTGGCCGCCGCCATCGCGTCGACGGCCATCCTGCGCATGCTGCTGGCGACCGGCCTCGCATGGCGCCTCGCTACCGATATTCCGAACGATCGGTCGCTCCATACGCTGCCGATTCCGCGCGTCGGCGGATGGGGTATCGTGCCGGTCTGCGTTGTTGCATTGCTGGCGCTTGCGCCGGCGTTGTGGCTGATTGCCGTCGCCGCTGCGGGGCTGGCCGCGATGTCGCAGATCGACGACCGGCGCGGGCTGCCCGCCCGTGTGCGGTTCTCGGCTCACCTCGCGGCAGCGGTTGCGCTGATTGTCGCCTATCCGGCCGATGCGCCATGGTGGCTGCTCGTTGGCGTCGGCTTCGTGATGGTCTGGCTGACGAACCTGTACAACTTCATGGACGGCGCCGACGGCCTCGCGGGCGGCATGGCGCTGTTTGGCTTCGGTGCCTACGCGGTTGCGGCGCTGACCGGCGCGAACCCGTCGCCCGATCTCGTCGTTGCTGGCGCGGCCGTGGCCGGTGCGGCGTTCGGCTTCCTGTTGCTCAACTTTCATCCGGCCCGCCTGTTTCTCGGCGACGCAGGCTCGATTCCGCTGGGATTCCTGGCCGGTGCGGTCGGCTACTGGGGGTGGCGTGCAGAGACCTGGCCGATCTGGTTTCCTGCGCTTGTGTTTGCGCCCTTTATCGCTGACGCATCTGTAACACTTTTGAGACGCCTGTTACGCGGAGAAAAGTTCTGGCAGGCTCACCGGGAGCATTATTATCAAAGAATGGTCCGCTCGGGCGTAGGTCACCGCCGGACTGCTCTTTATTGGTACCTCATCATGCTCGCAGGCATAATCGTCGCCGTGTGGGCAAAGGGCCGCCCTGAACAGCAGCAATGGCTGTTGTTTTTCGCATGGTATGGCGTCCTCGCATGTATCGGGTTGGTGATCGACGTGCGTTGGCGCCGGTTTCAGTCGGCCGCCGAAAACAACTCTTGAGGTTTCCTGCCGATGTTGCGATCCAAAGCATCGTGGCTGTCGCTGAGTGCTTTCCTGTTCGACCTGACGGCGGTTGTCGCGTCGTGGTTGTTCGCTTATCTCGTTCGTTTCAACGGTAGCGTTCCGTCTGATTTCCTGAGCGGCGCGATGACCGCGCTCGTCTGGACGTTGCCGGTCTACGCGCTGATGTTCCACGTGTTCGGCTTGTACCGCGGCCTGTGGGTGTTCGCGAGCCTTCCCGATCTGATGCGAATCTCGAAGGCCGTTGCCGGCGGTGGCGTGATCGTGATGATCGGGGCCGTGATGTTCCAGCCGTCGCCGATCATCCCGCGCTCCGTGCTGCTCGTTTCGCCGCTGATGCTGTTCCTGTTGATGGGCGGCGCCCGTGCGCTCTACCGCGCGACGAAGGAGTTCTACCTGTACGGCGGCCTCGTCGGGCAGGGCAAACCCGTGCTGGTTCTCGGCGCCGGTACGGCGGGTGCGAGCCTCGCGCGCGAGTTGTCGCGTTCGGGCGAATGGCGCCTCGTGGGCCTGCTTGACGACGACGTCACCAAGCATGGGCGCGAGATCTACGGCTACAAGGTGCTCGGCTCGTTCAACGACCTGAAGCACTGGACCGATGCGATGAAGGTCGAATACGCGATCATCGCCATTCCGTCGGCGTCCGTCGAAACGCAGCGCCGCGTTGCGACGCTGTGCGTGCGCGCCGGCGTGAAGGCGATGGTGCTGCCGTCGCTGACCGCGCTGATGCCGGGGCAGGGGTTCCTGTCGCAGGTGCGCAATATCGACCTCGAGGACTTGCTTGGCCGCGATGCGGTGACGATCGACACGCCGCACGTCGAAGCGCTGCTGCTCGGCCGCGTCGTGATGGTGACGGGCGCCGGCGGCTCGATCGGCTCCGAACTGTGCCGGCAGATCCTCCGTTTTGCACCTGCGCAGCTCGTCGCGTTCGATCTGTCCGAATACGCGATGTATAGGCTCACCGAGGAGTTGCGGGAACGCTTCCCCGACCACCCCGTCGTGCCGATCATCGGTGACGCGAAGGATTCGCTGCTGCTCGACCAGGTGATGTCGCGCTATGCGCCGCACATCGTGTTCCATGCGGCGGCATACAAACACGTGCCATTGATGGAGGAGCACAATGCGTGGCAGGCGCTGCGCAACAACGTGCTTGGCACGTATCGTGTCGCGCGCGCGGCCATCCGGCACGGCGTCCGCCATTTCGTGCTGATCTCGACCGATAAGGCGGTCAATCCGACCAACGTCATGGGCGCGAGCAAGCGTCTCGCCGAGATGGCATGCCAGGCTTTGCAGCAGACGAGCGGCGGCACGCAGTTCGAGACCGTGCGGTTCGGCAACGTTCTCGGCAGCGCAGGCAGTGTGATCCCGAAGTTCCAGCAGCAGATCGCGAAGGGCGGTCCGATGACCGTCACGCATCCCGAGATCACGCGGTTCTTCATGACGATTCCGGAAGCGTCGCAACTCGTGCTGCAGGCGTCGAGCATGGGGCACGGTGGCGAGATCTTCATTCTCGACATGGGCGAACCGGTCAAGATCGTCGATCTCGCGCGCGACCTGATTCGTCTGTACGGCTTCTCGGAGGGACAGATCCGGATCGAGTTCACGGGGCTGCGGCCTGGCGAAAAGCTTTATGAGGAACTGCTCGCGGACGACGAAACGACGACGCGCACGCCGCACCCAAAACTGCGGATCGCACGTGCGCGGGAAGTGCCGGAGCATTTGCTCGACGAATTGCTGCCGTGGCTGATGCAGAATCGTGTGCTGAGCGACGACGAAGTCCGGCGCGATCTGCGGCGCTGGGTGCCGGAATACCAGTCGACGGCTGCCCCCCTGCTGCAGATTGTGCAGGATGTGCGGGCGGTATCGAGCGAGTGAGAATTATTACCGCGCGCGTGTGCCGGTCACGCCCAACAGAAAAAGAAAAAAGCGCCCGTGAGGCGCTTTTTTATTTGCCGCGGACGAGTGGCCGATACCCGTATTGGCAAAATTTCTCCTGCGACGCCGCACCAGGATATCGGGGTCGGGCATTCAGTCGCTTCGGTCATTTGACTACCCGTCGATTCCTTCCTATGTTTTCCTCAAGGTAGCCGTCCGATTGCCGTAAAGAACAAAGGTGAAAAGCCAAATACGAGATCAACGGTCCATACCAATCCGATGAAAGCGGAACATATTGCAAGGGGAATGAGCGCGGCACTCATGGTGTTCGCGCTCGCGGGGTGTGGCGGCGATGAGAGTCCGACGGCGTCGACCGTCACCGCCACTGCGCAGGTCGGCAAATTGTCGGCGCTGCGCGCCACGGGCAACGTGGTGAGTGCGGCGCCGATGAGTGCGACGGCGCCGGTCCATGTTGCGCTCATACTCAAGCCGAACGACGAAGCCGGACTGCGTCGGTTCGTGCAGGACGCGCGAACGCCCGGCAGCGCCAGCTTCGGCGCCGTACTGACCTCCGCGCAGATCGCCGCGCGCTACGCGCCCACCGCCGACCAGGTCGCCACGGTGAAGGCCTATTTGGGAAGTAAGGGCTTCACGCACATCAACGTCGCCGGCAACAACATGATCGTCGAAGCCGATGCGCCGGCCGGCGTGATATCCGGCGTGTTCAAGACGACGCTGGTGCCGGTCGCGATGGCGGACGGCTCCAGCGCGCATATCAACACTGCCCCCGAGACGGTGCCTGATGCACTCGGCGGAGTCGTTCAAGCTGTTCTGGGGCTCGATACCGCGACGCGCCTGCATCCGCACTTCGTGCGCGCGTCCGTGGCCGCCAGTGCGCCAACCACAAACACGTCGCCGACGACCAACGCAATCATGGTGGGCCACAACCCGACGGAGTTTCCGGGCATCTATTCCGTCGGCAGCGCGCCGACGGCCGGCAACACCACGGTGGGCATCATTGCGGAAGGGAACCTGACGCAGCCCGTCATCGACCTGACGACGTTCGAAACCAACAACCGGTTGCCTGCCGTGCCCGTTTCGGTGATCAACGCCGGCACGCCGAGCGCCGACACGAGCGCGAACGTCGAATGGTCGCTCGACAGCCAGGCCATCGTCGGGATGTCCGGTGGCGTCAAGCAAATCAACTTCTATGTTGCGCCGTCCTTCGCATGGAGCGACATGGCGCTCGCGATCAATCGCGCCGTGACGGACAATACCGCGCGGGTCGTCAACATGTCGATCGGCGGATGCGAGAACTGGGCGCCGACCGCCTCGATGGACGTGCTGTTCGAAATGGCGGTCGCACAGGGACAGACCTTTTCGGTCAGCACGGGCGATTCGGGTAGCGTTGCGTACGGCTGCAGCGGCACGTCGGTGCAATATCCGGCCAGTTCGCCCTACGTCGTGGCCGTCGGCGGCACCAGCCTCTATACGAACGGGAACGGCAGCTATGGCGGCGAGATGGCCTGGGACTCAGGTGGCGGCGGCAGCAGCGGCTTCGAGCCGATTCCGGCCTGGCAGTCGAACGTCCCGCAGCTCAAGGGCCGGGCGTTCCGGGGCCTGCCGGATCTTGCGTTCGACGCCGATCCCAACAGCGGCGCGCAGATCATCGTGGGCGGACAACTCGAGACGCTGGGCGGTACGAGCCTCTCCGCGCCGTTGTTTACCGCGACCTGGGCGCGCCTCTTGTCCGGCAGTTGCGCGACGAACCTCGGCTTCGCGGCGCCGACGGTGTACAGCACTCAAGCCATGACGCCGTCGATCTTCCGCGACATCACCTACGGCAGCAACGGCGCATACAGTGCCGGTTCGGGCTGGGACTTCGTGACCGGCTGGGGCACGTCGGTCGTCACCACGCTGCAATCGTCGATATGCGCGCCGACAACACCGATGTATGGCGGCATGATCAACGAGGGTACGATGCTCAAGCCCGGGCAGATCGTGTACTCGGCCTCCGGAAACCATGAGTTGGCCATGCAGAATGACGGCAACCTCGTCCTGTACAACACGACCAGTGGTGCCGCGGTGTGGAACTCCGGGACCAACGGAAACACCGGTGCCTATGCCGTGTTTCAGACCGACGGCAATTTCGTCATCTACGGCACGGGCGGCAAGCCTTTGTGGTTCTCGTCGACCAATGGCACGTCGTATGGGCAGAGTCTTGTCATTCAGGACGACGGCAACATGGTGATCTACCGGACGTCGGTGCCGATATTTGCCACGGCGACTTCCGCGGCGGGCCTGGCGAGTTCCTCGAGCGGTCCTGCGGTCTGGAAGGGCGGTGTCACGCTCGGTAGCGGGCAGAGTCTGGTATCGGGCAACGGCGCGAACGTGCTCGTCATGCAGGGTGACGGGAATCTGGTGCTGCTACGCCAGGGCGTTCCGGTGTGGAGTTCGGGTACCTACAATCACCCGGGGGCCTACGCGACGATGCAAACGGACGGCAACCTGGTGGTCTACAGTTCGGCGGGAGCACCGCTCTGGTATTCCAGCACCGGTGGAAATCCGGGGGCAGTCACCTACCTTCAGGACGACGGTAACGTCGTGATCTATTCGCAAGTACCGGGCTGGAGCTCGAATTCCGCCGGAACCTAGTCGACCGTTCTTCGAGCCGCCGCGGTGCCGTCATGATTCGGTCGGCACCGGCGGCTCGTCCGTCATCGAGGTGCGGCACGCGTTGCCGCGTGAACCGGCAGCGCGCCGGCGGCCGGCAGCGCTCAATGCCCCCGCTTTTCCTTCCTCACCACCATCCACCTCGGCGCCCTGAACCTGACGATGCTGAGATACAGCCAAACATAGGTCAGCGCGAACAGCACCACGAACACGAACAGGTGCACCGTGTGCCGCCAGAACAGCGTTGCGGGAATCACCGCGACGAGGCAAAGCAGCCACAGATACGGCGACGTCAGCGAATTCCGCCGCGTGAGGTCATGCGCATGCTTCGTCCCGACGGCCCATCGCATCAGCCGCTTGTACACGAGCATGTGCAGGTGCACGCCGTCCGGAATCCCCGGCGACATCCCGCGGATGAACTTCTTCCGGTAGATCGAGAAGCAGGTCTCGAAGATCGGATACATGAACAGCAGTACCGGGTACCACGCCGACACCTCGTGATTGCGCATCACCAGCATGATCGCGAGCTCGGCGAGCATGAACCCGATGAAATACGCGCCGCCGTCGCCGAGGAAGATCAGGCCGGCCGGGAAATTCCACAGGAAGAAGCCGAGCACGGCGCCCATCATGATGATCGACGCGGACATCACGACCGGGTCGTTGACGTGGAATGCGACGTAGGCGAGCGACGCGAACATCATGAAGCTGACCATCGACGCGAGGCCGTTGAAGCCGTCGATGATGTTGATCGCGTTGGCCAGTGCCGCGACGGCGAGCACCGTGATGAACGCCGAAATGGCCACGTAGTGGAGCAGGAAGTCGAGCGGCGGCACGCTGATGCGCGTGACCGCGATGTTCAGCAGCCAGAACGCCAGCGCGGCCGCGCCCATCGTGCACAGCAGCCGCGCGCGCGGCGACACGCGCTTGGTCAGGTCCTCGACGAGCCCGGACAGGAACGCCGGCAGCCCGCAGGCCACGATGCCGAGAATGCTGCCGGCGATCGTCGGATAGCGCCGGGTCAGAAGCAGCGCGGCAATGACGACGCCGGCGAGGATCCCGATGCCCCCGACGCGCGGCACCGGCCGCACGTGGAATTTCTGCACGCCGGCCAGGTCGCTGTCGATCGAGAATTTCTCGTGCAGATGCGCATAGCGCACGATGAACAGGGTGACGAGCAGGGAGACGATGAAGCCGGATGCGAAGCTGAGCATGGGATCGCTCGAAAAATGGACAGCGGATTATACAAAACCGCGGGGGTTCCCCTCCTGCCATTTCCAGTGGTCGGCGCACATCTCCTCGATCCCGAGCGTCGCACGCCAGCCGATCAGGTCGGCGGCGGCCTGCGGATTCGCGTAGCACTCGGCGATGTCGCCGGGGCGGCGCGCGACGAGTTCGTACGGCACCGGGCGGCCCGACGCCTTCTCGAACGCGCGCACGACCTCCAGCACGCTGTAGCCCTGGCCCGTGCCGAGGTTGACGACGAAGCTCGCATCGCGCTTCGCGAGCGCGTCGAGCGCGGCGATGTGCCCCTTCGCGAGATCGACGACGTGGATGTAGTCGCGCACGCCGGTGCCGTCCGGCGTCGGGTAGTCGGAGCCGAACACGCGCAGCTTCTCGAGCTTGCCCACCGCGACCTGCGCGACGTACGGCATCAGGTTGTTCGGGATGCCGGCCGGATCCTCGCCGATCAGCCCGCTCGCATGCGCGCCGACCGGGTTGAAGTAGCGCAGCGTCGCGATGCGCCACGACGGGTCCGATACCTCGAGATCGCGAAGGATCTGCTCGGCGATCAGCTTCGACTGGCCGTATGGGTTGGTCGCGGACAGCGGGAACGATTCGTCGATCGGCGAGCGCTCCGGCACGCCGTATACGGTCGCCGACGAGCTGAACACGAACTGCCGGACGTTGCGCTCGCGCATGATCTTGAGCACGGAGAGCAGCCCGCCGAGGTTGTTCTGGTAGTACTCGAGCGGCTTCGCGACCGATTCGCCGACCGCCTTGAGCGCCGCGAAATGGATCGTGCCCGTGATCGGATGCGCGTCGAACACCTTCGCGAGAGCGGCTTCGTCGCACACGTCGACCTGGTGGAACGCCGGCGTCCTGCCCGTGATCCGCTCGATGCGCCGGACGGACTCGGCCTTGCTGTTGACGAGGTTGTCGACGATCACGACATCGTAGCCGTTGTCGAGCAGCTCGACGGCCGTGTGCGAGCCGATGTAGCCCGCACCGCCGGTAACGAGGATGGTGCCTTTAGCGGTCATGCTGATGCGCTCCTTCAGAGTGTGATGCCGGTCAATGTATGAATGGTCTGCCGGTAGCGTTCGACGACCTGCTGCTCGTCGAATTCAGCGGCCACCTTGCGGCGGCCGCGCGTGCCCATCGCATCGCGCCCGGCGGTCCCGAGTTCGATCATGCGGATCAGCTGCTCGGCGAGGCTCGCGCTGTCGCGCACGCGGCACAGGAAGCCCGTTTCGCCATCGGCCACGACGTCGCGGCAGCCCGGCACGTCGGTCGCGACGATCGGGCGGCCCATCGCGGACGCTTCCATCAGCGTGCGCGGCACGCCCTCGCGGTACGACGGCAGCACGACGCAGTCGGCCGCCGCGATGTGCGGGCGCACGTCGTGCGCCTCGCCGAGATACTCGACGACGCCTTCGCCGACCCACGCGTCGACGTCCGCGCGGCCGATCGCGCTCGGATTGTCGACGCCGAGCGGCCCGAGCAACTGGAAGCGCGCGTCCGGGTAGCGGGCCCGCACGACGCGCGCGGCCTCGACATATTCGCGCACGCCCTTGTCCCACAGCAGCCGGCCGATCAGGATGAACACCGGGCCACGGCCGGCGGGCAGCGGAACCGGTGCGAACTGTTCGAGGTCGACGCCTTCGCCGTGCAGCAGCCGCGCCCGGTCGGGATGCGCAAGCAGTTGCTCGTCGGTGAAGGTCGCGAGGTCGTCGCGGTTCAGGAACCAGACTTCACGCGGAAAGCGGAACGCGAACCGGTACAGTCGCTTCGCGACACTGGCCGCGCGGCTTTTCTGGATGAACACGTAGCCGAGGCCTGTCGTGACCGCGATCGACGGCACGCGCGCGAGCCACGCCGCGATCGACCCGTAGATGTTCGGCTTGATCGTGTAATGGAACACGAGATCGGGCTTGAGTGCGCGGTAATGGCGCACCAGCGCGGCAAGCGTGCCGAGATCCTCGCGCGGGCTCGTGCCTTTCGACGCGACGGCGAGCGCGACGTAGCGGCAGCCCATCTGCTCGAGCAGCGGCACCGTGCGGTCGTGCGGCGCGATCACGATGACCTCGGCGCCGCGCGCGACGAGCGCACGGATAAGCCCGTGGCGGTACGTGTAGATCGCCCAGGCCGTGTTGCAGACGAGCGCGATGCGCAGCGAGGAGGTAGCGGACATGAAAAAAAAGAAAAAATAAAGCGTCGAAAATGCCGGATGCGGGCTAGGCAGACGGGCGCGCCGCGAACAGCGTCCGCTTGATCCGCTGCAACGTACGGTAAGGCGTCACGAAATGCAGCAGGTTCTTGGCGAGGCCGGCCCAGTCGTACGGGTTCAGAACGTTGAAGTGTCGCAGCAGCAGCGAGAGCGTCGATATCAGCTGGCGGCGGCGCTTGGTCGCGCTGATCCCGCCCTCGTTGAGCTCGTAATAGAGGCCGAGCTCGGGCAGGTTCGCGCAATCGTAGCGTTGCATTAACCGTAAAAAAAGATCGAGATCCTCGGCCGCGCGGTACTTCGCCCGATAGTTGCCGACTTCGCGCACCGCGTCGATGCGCAACATGACCGATGGATGCACGAGTGGCGAGCGCAGGAAGCGCGTGCGGCGCAGCGTGCGCGGATCGGCGGGCGGCGTCAGCATGAAGCGCGGCTCGCCGGCACGCGACACGACCTGCGTCCACATGCCGACGCAGGCCACGCGCGGATGCGCATTGAGATAGGCGCGCTCTTTGGCGAGGCGCTGCGGCGCGGCGAGGTCGCCGGCGTCGATCCGTGCGGCATAGCGGAAGCCGCGCGCCGCGAGTGCGTCGATGCCGGCCTCGAGCGCGCGCTCGATGCCGCCGTTCTGCGGCATGCGCAGCACCTCGACCACGAGGCCGGGCAGGTCGGGCGCCGCGATCGGCGGCGTGCTGCCGTCGTCGACGATCAGCACGTGCACCGGCGCGTCCTCGCGAAACGACGCGAGGGTGCGGACGACGTCGTCGTGGCCGTTGTAGGCCGGCATCAGCACGGCCACGTCGTCGAGCGGGGGCGGGCAAGCGGGAGGCGTCATGGGCGCAGCTTGAGACGAATGTAATAAAAATTAACGGCGGCGGCCGCAACATAGCCGGCCGCCAGCCCGACGAGCGCGCCGTACAGGCCGAGCCGGGGGATGGCGAACACGTTGACGAGCGCGGCGATCGCGAGCGCGAGCACCCATTTCGCCAGCAACACGAATTTTGCTTGATATTTGAGAACGATAAGATTGCCTATCGCCTCGATGCCGGCCGGCACGGACAGCCAGACGGCCCAGCGGAAGATGTCGACCGACGCCTCGTAGCCGCGGCCGAACACCTTGCCGACGATGAGCGGCGCGGCTGCGTCCAGCACCAGCGCGCCGGCCGTCATCAGGCCGGCGGTCATCGCGATCAGCCGGACGATGTTGCGGCGCAGCCGCGCGATGTCCTGCACGCGGTACACGAACGCGGGCGCGATGGTCTGCGCGAGCATCAACGCCAGCGTGATCCAGTTCTCGTTGAGCTGCTGGGCCGCGGAATAGCGGCCGAGGTCGGCGAACGACACGTGACGCTCGAGCATCAGGCGGTCGAGCTTCAGGAACAGATACATGCAGATCAGGCCGAGCCAGAACACGGTGCCGGCGGTGGCAAAGTGCCTGAACAGCGGTTTGTCGAACGTCCAGCCGAGCGTGCCGCCGTTACGATGGCGGTAGTAGAGCAGCAGCGCGAAGCCGATCGCGGCGGCCTCCAGCGCCCACAGCCATGCGAAGCGGGCGGGGCCGGCGGCCGCGCGGACCAGCAGCCAGACGAGCAGCGCCTTCGCCAGCGCGGTCAGCATGCTGGTCACGAGCTGCGGCTTGCTGTAGGTCATGCTCTGCAGCCACGCGTTGATCACGCCGACGAACGGCTCGCGGAACACCATCGTGACCGCGAGGCCCGCGAGCATCGCGCCGACGAGCGGGTCGAACGCACCGGCGCCGATCGCGATCCAGGTCGCGACGAGCGCTGCGGCGGACACGCCGATGCGCAGCGCGAATGCGCTGCCGAGCACCGCGCCGAGTTGCGCGGGCGGTCGGTGGACGATGGTCGGAACCAGGATTTCGGCGCCGCACACCCAGGTGAGCGGTGCCAGTACGAGGAGAAGCGTATTCGCATACTGCCATTTGCCGAACACGTCCGGCCCGAAATAACGGGCCAGAAGACCGCTGATCGCGATCGCGACGCCGATCTGCGTGAGCCGTTCGAGCCCCAGCCAGACGAGATTCGCGACGGCCTTCGCGACGTCCGGGTTGCCGAATCGCTTCAGCATGCGGGGCAGCCGCGCGCGCGCGAGGCGGCCGGCAGGGCGCCCGGAGGCGGCTGGGTGGCGGCGGCGGAACGGCTAGGCATTAAAATGGACGGAATCCGCGTCATCAAAACCCGCGATTATAAGTTGGATCGGGGCCGCTCCAGCCGTCCCGTTCCTTGCAGCGCCGGGCCCGCATGTATGATGCCGGGCATGCGCGAAAGGCGGCCAGATTATTTTCCATGCACGCAACCGAGAGAGAATCGATGATCTCCCAATCCATCTTCAAGGCATATGACATTCGCGGTGTGGTCGGCAAGACGCTCGACGCC
>NZ_QTQA01000041.1:0-48186 GCF_003853825.1 Burkholderia sp. Bp9012
ACGCACACGCCGATCTCGGTGCCTTTCTCGGCGGCCAGCTGCTTGAGCCGGATCGCCGCCGACAGCCCGGCGGGGCCGCCGCCGACGATCACGACGTCGTATTCCATCGATTCGCGCGGGCCGTATTGTTCGGCAAAGGTCATATCAGGCATGTCTTCACTAGTCGTGTCGTTCAGTGCGGGATCAAATGGATTGCGATCAAGATCAGCCTGGACCCGGGAGCGACGGGGCGCAGGTCGAGTTCCTCGACACGTCCCTCGACCCACAGACCCTGCATCGAACCCAGTGAGACCGCGCTCAGCAAGCTGCTTTCGACGCGCCATTGCCCGGACGCGCTGATCAACAGTTGCGCAGGCGCGGGCGTGATCCGACGCGAATGGGTCGTCACGGTGACTGCTGCCCGACATGCGTCGCGCCGCGTCATTACGTTAAGGACTGTCGTCGAGCGCGTCATGCCGCTCGTCCACACGAGGAGATCGCCGGGAAAGCACGCCGGCTGCGTGGAGCGCGCGATCAGTTGCCCATCCTGCACGTTCAACTCGACCTGCGTGTCGTCGATCGGGACGAGCGTGCGATCCATTCCCGGAAACTGCGAGAAGCGTGCCGATCCGTCGAGCGTCGCGAGGCTGACTCGCCAATCGGCGTCGCCGTCGGCGCTGATGCGCCGGGCGACGGTCCTCGTCACGCCGGCCCCGTTTGCCCACGCTTCGGGCACAATCTGCACGCAATCGACGAATTGCACGCTCGGATAGCGATGGGAAGAAGGTGCGGGATGCACGGCGCTATCGCCATCGGGCGACGCCTGTGTCATGCGCCGTCTCCCGCGCCGACGTGACGCTCGAGTGCAGCTATCACATCGAACAGGTCGCCAACGAAACCGATGTCGGCGAACGAGAAAATTGGGGCGTCCGGATCCTTGTTAACGGCGACGACGAGCTTCGAGTCTTTCATGCCGGCGAGATGCTGCACGGCACCGGAAATGCCGAATGCGAGGTAGACATCCGGCGCGACGGTCTTGCCTGTCTGGCCCACCTGGATCGCGTTCGGCGCATAGCCCGCGTCGACCGCGGCGCGCGATGCGCCGAGTGCGGCGCCGAGCCGCGTCGCCAGTGCGCCGAGTCTTGCCATGTTGTCGCCGGACGCTAGCCCGCGTCCGCCCGATACGACGATCGGCGCGTTGTTCAGATCTAGGCCGGTCGCTTGCGTGCTGTGCCGCTCGAGCAGCGTCGTCACCGGGAAGGCCGGCGGATCGTCGAGCGCCGCGACGGGGGCCGGCTGGGCGCACACGCCGGCGGGCGGAAACGACGATGCGCGAACCGTCGCGAAGGTTTTCGCACGCGCGCTCACCACGGTGGCGACGATACTGCCCGCATAGAGGCCGCGAACGAAGCGATCGTCGTCCGTTATTGCCACGACGTCCGCGACAAACGCGCCGCCGGCGACGGCGGCGGCACGCGGCAGCGCGTTGCGGCCCAGCGTGCGATGCGCGGCGACGAATAGCGAATAGCGCGGCGCCAATTCGCACAGCACCGCCGCCAACGCTTCAGGCGGGATGGCAGCAGCGTCTGCCGCAACGAAATGGAGCACCTGCTCGACACCTTCGATCATGGCCGCCGCTGCTGCGGCGGCCGGGTCGAGGACCAGTACGTCGACCGGCTGGCGCCGCTGAACGGCGGCGGTCACGATGCGCGCCGTCGATTCGGCCAGCGTGCCGGCGGATGTTTCTGCGATGACGAGCGTTCTCATGCGGTGGCTCCCGAATGAACGAATACGTTTTGTGCGGCGAGCGCGGCGACGAATTCTGCAATATCGGCCGCGCGGGTGCCTGCTCGGCGGATCGCGGGTTCGTCGAGGCGGACGGTGTGCGTGGCGGGCGCCAGGTCGACGCCGAAGCGAGCGGCATCGATGATCGCAAGCGGCTTCTGCTTCGCCTTGACGATGCTCGGTAGCGTCACGCGGCGCGGTTCCGCGAGCCGCAGGTCGGCGCTGATCACGGCGGGGCCGGCGAGTTGCCATATGGCCGTTCCCGAATCGTCGCCGCAGGTGACGCGCCAGCCGGCGCCGTCCGGCGCGAGGCCGGTCGCGTCGAGCGCCTGCGGCCAGCCGAGCAGGCCGGCGAGCATCGGCGCTACGCCGCCGGTGTCGTCGTCGATCGCCTGCTTGCCGCACAGCACGAGGTCGTACGGCGAGGTGGCGATGAACGCGCGCAGAAGATGCGCGACGCTCGACGAATCGAGCGACGCGCCCGCGTCGCCGGTGTCGATCAGGACCGCGTCGTCCGCGCCCATCGCGAGCCCGGTGCGCAGCACGTCCTGGCACACCGGCAGGCCGCAGGTGACGACAGTGACATGCGCGGCGTGGCCCGCTTCACGCAGACGCAGCGCCATTTCGATCGCGCATTCGTCGAACGGGTTGACGGACATCTTGAGGCCGGCCGTGTCGATCGTGCCGCCCGTGCCGATACGGACGCGGACGTTCGGATCGACCACGCGCTTGATGGGGACCAGGATCTTGAGAGACATGATGTCGGCTCCGAAAGAAGGCGGGTCAGGACACGGCGCCGAGGCCGTACTTGCCGGTCAGCAATGCGCCCGTCGCAAAGCGTTCGAGCGCGTAAGGGGCAAGCGAGACGTCGGTCGGGAGACCGAGCGCATGCTGCGCGAGCAGCTTGCCGATCCCGGGCGACAGCTTGAAGCCGTGGCCGGAGAAGCCGAAGCCCACGACGAGCCCGTCGGTGTCGCCGATGTTGCCGAGCACAGGGTTCCAGTCCGGCGTGACGTCGTAGACACCGGTCCACGACGATGCGAGCCCGGCCGTTTCATACGCGGGGAAGCGCTCGGCGACCTGCGCGCCGACCTCGGCGACGTAATCGAGGGAGATGTCACCCTGTTCCGTCTCGGGCGCATTCAGCGTCTCGCCGACCACGCCCTCGGACACCAGCATCTGGCTGCCGCCGTAGCTGCGGTAATACAGCATGCCGGGCGAGCCGAGATCCTTGAACGCCGGCATCTTGAACGAGTAGTGCGCATCGCATTCGAGCGCCAGCACGGTGTGGCGCTCGGGCTTGACGGGTAGCGGCAGGTCGATCCAGCCCGACAGTTCGGGCGTCCAGATGTTCTGCGTGCTGATCAGCGTGCCGCAGGTGAAGAGTCCGGCGGTTGTGTCGACGCCGACGACGCGGCGGCCCTCGCGCAACACGCCGGTGACGGTCGTGCCTTCGAGAATCTTCACGCCGCGGCGGCGCGCGGATTTCGCGAAGCTGGTGGCGACGAGATACGCGTCGGCGAATCCGGCCTCGGGCTCGAAGCCGATCAGCGCCGCGTCGTCGAAGTGCGCGATCGGCAAGCGCGCTTGCGCGGCCTGCCGGTCCAGCAACTGGACCTCGATACCCATCGCACGCTGTGCGTCGAGCGACGCGCGCAGCGGCTCGAGCTTGTCGCCGTCCGGCGCGCAGATCATGTATCCGCACTTGACGAGGCCGCATGATGCCTCGTCGTCGCCGACGTATTCGGCGAAGTTGTTGAAGGCCCACCAGGATGCGCGCGCGAGTTCGACATTCTGACGCACCGAGTAGTGCGTGCGCAGCAGGCCGGACGATTGCGACGTCGTTCCGGCGCCGATCATCCCGCGTTCGACGACAAGCACGTTGCCGGCGCCGAGCGACGCCAGATGATGTGCGACGGATGCGCCGATCACGCCGGCGCCGATCACGATGAAGTCGTAATGGCTCATGATTCCCTCTGGGTAGGCAGTGAGCCGATTCTAGAAAGTACGGGCGCAGCCGAATTTTGTATTAGGCAAACTTATGCTGCGTCCTCGGAAGTGCTCATCTCGCGCCCGGGCCGCCCGATCCGGCGCACCATCCGTTCCATGCCGCCGGTCCGCCGAATCTGGCGTCTACCCGGGAGAAACGATGAGACGCACCCCACCGCCAATCGATCTGCGGGCGCTAGAGGCGTTCGTCACCGTCTGCGAGACCGGTTCGATGACCGCCGCGGCCAAGCGGATCGGCGTGAGCCAGAGCGCGATCAGCCAGGCGATCACCGCGCTCGAGCGCGAGCAGGGCACGGTGCTGTTCGACCGGGACAGCCGCCCCCCGCGCCCGAATGTCGCCGGGCGGGCATTGCTCGAACTGGCTCGGCCGCTGCTGGAGCATGCGCAGATGGTCAGCGCGCGCGTCGGCGACGCGTCGGACGCCGGCCGGCTGCCGGTGCGGCTCGGTTGCGTCGATTCATTCGCCGCGACGGTCGGCCCGGAGTTGATCCGGGCGGTTTCCGGCACCTCCCGGCAGATCACAATGTGGTCCGGGCTGACACCCGGGCTGAGCAAGCAGCTGCACGATCGGGAGCTGGATATCGCAGTCTGTACGCAGACCACGCTGAACGATGCGCGCATCGTCGAGATGCCGCTGTTCTCGGAGGCGTTCGTCGCGGTCGTTGCGCGCAGCCACCTGGCCGGCCGCCCGAAGATCGACTGGCGCACGCTGGCGGCGGAACTGCCGCTGATTCGCTACACCGCGCGTTCGGTGATCGGCCAGCAGGTGGAACGCTACGCGCGGCACCTCGGCATCGACAGCCCGAAGCGCTTCGAATTCGACGCGACCGATCCGCTGCTGAGCCTCGTGGCCGCGCGGCTCGGTTTTGCGATCTCGACGCCGCTATGTCTGTGGCAGGCGCGGCACTATCTCGCCGAAATCGAGGTATTGCCGCTGCCGTCCGGACGGCTCGGTCGGCGGGATTTCTTCCTGCTGCACCGTCAGGGCGAGTGGGACGATTTCGTCAGGGAAATCGTCGCGTTGACGCGGACCGTCATCGACCGCTCGATTCGGCCCGCGCTCGAACGCGCGTTGCCGCATCTGCCTGACGATGCGCTGCTTTGATTTCCACGGAGTGCCATATGACCGAACTGTTTGCGTTGCAGCGGGGCGATGCGCCGCTGCTGATTTCGATTCCCCATCTCGGCACCGGGATTCCGGCGCCGCTGCGCGACACGTACTCGGAGGCCGCGCTGACGCTCGCCGATACGGACTGGCATCTCGACCGCCTGTATGCGTTCGCATCGGAATTCGGCGCCACGGTCCTTGGCGCGACAGTCTCGCGCTATGTGATCGACCTCAACCGGCCGCAGAACGACGAAAGCCTGTATCCGGGGCAGACGACGACCGGTCTGTGCCCGACGGAGACCTTCTGTGGCGAACCGGTTTACCGGGAGGGTGGCACGCCCGACGCGCAGGAGAAAGCGCGCCGGGTACACGAATACTGGCAGCCGTATCACGCGACGCTCGAAGCGGAGCTGGCCAGATTGCGTGCGCTGCATGGAAACGTGTTGCTGTGGGAAGCGCATTCGATTGCGAGTGTGCTGCCGCGACTGTTCGATGGCAAGCTGCCGGACCTGAATCTCGGCACGCAGGACGGCCGCACCGCCGCGCCGGCGCTGCTCGCCGCCGTGGCGCGCGAAGCCGCGGCGAGTCCGTTCACGTGGGTGGCCAACGGCCGCTTCAAGGGCGGCCATATCACGCGTCGGTTCGGCGAGCCGTCGTGTGGCGTACACGCGATCCAGCTCGAGATGTGCCAGTCGACATACATGAGCGAGGCATTTCCGTTCGCATACGACCCCGCTCGCGCGGCGGCCGTGAAGCCGACGCTGCGCCGGATGATCGATGCGGCGCTGGCTGTGCTTGCGACGTTGCCGCCCGCCTCAGCATAAGCACTTCTGATACATCTTCGTAACCGCGGTTTCCGTTTCAGTGCGCCGTTGCACCGTATTCAACAAGACGTCGCACCGCCGGCAGGCAGGATAGATTGAACAGGTGAAACGACGCACGGCACGCATTACGCCGAAAGTGTTTATCAGTGGGAATCTTTGATTCACACAGGGAAACTTGGCACGGAGCTTGCGTCGTATCTGGCGTCACTCTTCGGTCTGCTGGCCATAGACGAAGATCGACAGGAACTGGATCGGTGTCTTGATCAGGCGTTCCGGGCCATGCGGCACGTCGCCCCGGAAGGTCAGCGTGTCGCCGGGATGGAGGATGTAGGTCTGCTGGCCGTGGCGATATTCGATCACGCCCTTGAGCATGTGGATGAACTCGGTGCCGGGGTGCTCGAAGACGGGAAAGCGTTCCGCCTGATCTTCCATCGTGATCAGGAACGGCTCGAAGAGCTTGCGCGGGCCCTGGTCGTAGGCGAGCAGATGGTAGGTGTGGCCGCGTTTGGTGCCTTTGCGGACGACTTCCATACCGGCGCCCTTCTTGACGAGTTGGGCGCCGCCCTGCGGAACGTCGAAGTTGCGGAACAGTGTCGACATCGACACGCCGAGCGCCTGCGCGATGCGGTGGAGTACGTCGAGGCCGGTGGAGGTCTGCGCGTTTTCGATTTTCGAAAGCATCCCGCGGCTGATGCCGGCCTGCTCGGCGACCTGTGCGATGGTCAGGCCGTGATGCTGGCGAAGCTCGCGGATCGTCGAGCCGAGATACCGTTCGAGCGGTGGTTTGCTGTCGTCTGCGGTGGACATCGTCGGCCTCGGTAAAAAAAGGGCAGGGTAGCAGATTGTGGCAGCGCTGCTGCGGGAGGGAGTAGTGTGGGTAAAAAGTTTCATGGTAGGAATTATTGTTAATTGCCAATAAATTCCTCCACGTACTGTGGACATGCCTGCATTGCCGTTGCGGCAATGTCTGAATGTGTCGAGTAGCCGGGTCGCTCGCGTGTCGGGCGGCTTCCTTAAATCATCGAAGGACGTAGTGAGAAGGAGTGGCGATGAACCTGAATGATGCGTGCAGTTTGCCGGCTAATGTGCTCGGCAGCGTACCCCGTTTCGACTCCGCAGAGGAAGCGCAGGCGTATCTGACGCAGGAAGGTGTGAAGTACGTACTTGCGCAATTTGTCGATATTCACGGCGTGGCCAAGGCCAAGTCGGTCCCGGTCGCTCACTTGAAAAGCGTGCTGACCGCCGGGGCTGGCTTTGCCGGCTTCGCGATCTGGGGTGTCGGCATCGAGCCGAACGGCCCCGATTACATGGCGGTCGGCGACCTCACGACGCTCACGCCGGTGCCGTGGCAGCCGGGGCTGTCACGCATCGTGTGCGACGGCCATGTCGACGGTGCGCCGTGGATGTTCGATTCGCGTGTGACGCTGAAGAAGCAGGTCGCGCGTGTCGCCGAGCGGGGCTGGACGTTGTTTACCGGCCTAGAGCCCGAGTTTTCGCTGCTGAAGCGCTCGGCGTCGGGCACGCTCGAGCCGTGCGACCCGAGCGACTCGCTCGCAAAGCCGTGCTACGACTACAAGGGCCTGTCGCGCACGCGCGTGTTCCTGGAAAAGCTCACCGAATCGTTGCGCGCGGTCGGCATCGACGTCTACCAGATCGACCACGAGGATGCGAACGGCCAGTTCGAGATCAACTACACGTACACCGATTGCCTGACGTCGTGCGATCACTACGTGTTCTTCAAGATGGCCGCGTCGGAGATCGCGAACGACCTGGGGATGATCTGCTCGTTCATGCCGAAGCCGTTCGCGAACCGTCCCGGCAACGGCATGCACATGCACATGTCGATCGGCGACGGCAAGCGCAACCTGTTCGCCGACGACGCCGATCCGCTCGGCATGGGCCTGTCGACGCTCGGCTACCGGTTCACGGCCGGTCTGCTCGCGCACGCGCCCGCGCTGGCGGCGCTCTGCAACCCGACCGTGAACTCGTACAAGCGCCTCGTGGTCGGGCGCTCGCTGACCGGCGCGACCTGGGCGCCAGCCTACATCAGCTATGGCGACAACAATCGCTCGACGATGGTGCGCATGCCGGGCGGCCGGATCGAACTGCGTCTGCCCGACGGCGCATGCAATCCGTATCTCGCGACGGCGGCCGTGATCGCCGCCGGGCTCGACGGCATCGATCGCGACTTGTCGCCGGGCGCCCCCGCGAACGAGAACCTGTACGAGTGGCCGGCGCAGAAGCTGTGCGATCACGGCATCGGCGTATTGCCGCAAAACCTCGGCGAGGCGCTCGACGCGCTCGAAGCCGATCAGCTGATTCGCGATGCGCTCGGGCCGGTGGTCGACGAATTCCTTAAGCTCAAGCGGATGGAGTGGCTGGAATACATGCGCCACGTATCGGATTGGGAAATCAAGCAGTACATCGAGTTTTTCTAAGGAGGTAGCAATGTGCGGAATCGTAGGATTGCTGGTGAAGACACCGGAACTGCGCGACCGGCTCGGCGAGCTGATGGTGCCGATGCTGGTCGGCATGACCGAGCGCGGCCCGGATTCGGCCGGCCTCGCGGTGTTCGGCGACGCGCTCGATGCGAGCCGGCGCAAGCTGAGCCTGTACTCGGGCTTTACGGACGAGGGCGAGCACTTCCCGTGGGACGTGCTGCTAGACCGCTTGAAAGCGTCTGTCGACGCCACTGCACGCATTGACGCAAAGCGCAATCATGCGGTGCTGACTGTCGAGGGTCGGGCCGATGCGATCAAGCACTGGCTGAACGAGCATTACCCGCGCATCTACGTGCTGTCGGCCGGCCGCTCGATCGACCTGTACAAGGACATCGGCCTGCCCGCCGACATCGCCGCGCGTTACGCGTTCGGCGATCTCAAGGGCTCGCACCTCGTCGGCCACACGCGGATGGCGACCGAGTCGGCGGTGACGCCGGACCGCGCGCATCCATTCACCGCGGGCGAGGATTTCTGCCTCGTGCACAACGGCTCGTTGTCGAATCCGTACGGCGTGCGGCGCAAGCTCGAGCCGGAGGGCATCCGCTTCGACACCGACAACGACACCGAGGCCGCGTGCCGCTTCCTTGAATGGCGGCTGCGTGAAGGCGACACGCTGCATGTAGCACTGGAGAAAGGCTTCGAGGAGCTCGACGGCTTCTTCACCTTCCTGATGGGCACCCCGACCGAGCTGGCGCTGATCCGCGATCCGTTCGCGTGCAAGCCCGCGGTCGTCGCCGAGAACGACGACTACGTGGCGATTGCGTCCGAGTTCCGCTCGCTCGCGCATCTGCCCGACATCAAGAACGCGAAAGTATTCGAACCCGCACCCGAGGAGATGTACGTATGGAACGCGTGACATTCGACCTTGAGCACGCCACGGTCAGGGAAGTGAACCAGTACCTGCATGGTGGCGCGTCGACGCTCGACGGCCAGGCCGTTGTCGTGGCCTCGCCGAACGGTGCGCACAACATTGCGGTGGGCGTCGATGCTCCCGTCACGGTGACGATCGACGGGCATGCCGGCTATTACGCCGGCGGTATGAACAAGCGCGCGACGATCGTCATAAAGGGCAGCGCCGGCACCGGCGTCGCGGAAAACATGATGAGCGGCAAGGTGCACGTGAAGGGCTTCGCGTCGAACGGCGCGGGCGCATCCGCGCACGGCGGGCTGCTCGTGATCGACGGCGACGCCGGGCTGCGCTGCGGGATTTCGCTGAAAGGCGGCGACATCGTCGTCGGCGGCTCGGTCGGCAGCTTTTCCGCGTTCATGGCTCAGGCCGGGCGCATGGTTATCTGCGGCGATGCTGGCGACGCGCTCGGCGATTCGCTCTACGAGGCCGTGCTGTACGTGAAGGGTGAAGTGAAATCGCTCGGCGCCGACGCGCAGTTCGAACCGATGACCGACGCGGACGTCAGCGCCGTTGCCGCGCTGCTCGATGCCGCCGGCCTGGATCACGACCCGCGTGCGTTCAAGCGCATCGCATCGGCGCGCACCCTTTACCACTGGAACGCCGACGCGAACCAGGAATATTGAATCCACAGCTTGTTCGGGAAGACGCCATGGAAACCAAACCCATTCATTTCGCGCGCTTGCAGCAGGAAGAGTCGCACGGCTACGACCGCAAGACGATCGATTACATCCATACGGCCGCCCAGCGCGGCCTATACGAAATCCGCGGTCTCGGCGCGAAGCGGCCCGTGCCGCATTTCGACGATCTGCTGTTTCTCGGCGCGTCGCTGTCGCGCTATCCGCTCGAAGGATATCGTGAGAAATGCACGACTCAGACCGTACTCGGCACGCGCTTCGCGAAGAAGCCGATCGTGCTCGATATTCCGATCACAGTGGCCGGCATGAGCTTTGGCGCGCTGTCGGCGAACGTGAAGGAAGCGCTCGGCCGTGCCGCGACAGCGGCCGGCACGTCGACGACGACGGGCGACGGCGGCATGACCGAGGAGGAGCGCCGCTCGTCGAAGACGCTCGTCTATCAGTGCCTGCCGTCGCGCTATGGCTTCAATCCCGACGACGTGCGCCGCGCGGACGCGATCGAGGTTGTGATCGGCCAGGGCGCGAAACCGGGCGGTGGCGGCATGCTGCTCGGACAGAAGGTCAATCCGCGCGTCGCTGCAATGCGCACGTTACCGGCCGGCGTCGATCAGCGTTCGGCGAGCCGCCATCCGGACTGGACCGGGCCGGACGATCTGGCGATCAAGATCCAGGAGTTGCGCGAGATCACCGACTGGGAGAAGCCGATCTACGTGAAGGTCGGCGCGACGCGCACGTTCAACGACGTGAAGCTCGCGGTTCATGCGGGCGCAGATGTCGTCGTCGTCGACGGCATGCAGGGCGGCACCGCGGCGACGCAAACCTGTTTCATCGAGAACGTTGGCATCCCAACGCTGGCGGCGGTCCGCCAGGCTGTCGCCGCGCTCGAGGATCTGAACATGAAGGGGCAGGTTCAACTGATCGTGTCCGGCGGCATCCGCACGGGCGCGGATGTCGCGAAGGCGCTCGCACTCGGCGCGGACGCGGTCGCGATCGGCCAGGGCGTGCTGATGGCGCTCGGCTGCAACGGCGATACGTACTTCCAGAACGGTGCACTGCATTCGGCCGTCGCGGACTACGCGGCGCTGAACACGTCGCCGGGATTCTGCCATCACTGTCATACGGGCAAGTGCCCGGTCGGTGTAACGACACAGGATGCGGTGCTCGAGCAACGCGTGCAGCCCGAGGAGGGCGCGCGCCGCGTACGCAACTACCTGAAGACGCTGAACATGGAGCTGACGACGATCGCGCGGGCCTGCGGTAAGCAGAACGTGCATCACCTGGAGCCGGAGGATCTCGTCGCGCTGACGGTCGAGGCGGCCGCGATGGCGCGCGTGCCGCTCGCCGGCACGTCGTGGATTCCGGGGCAGCGTTATTGACGTCCGCCGCATCGCAGGCGACGAAATCGGCGCACGTCGGCCTGGCCGGCGTGGCTGCCGCCGATTCCGCCCGCAGGCGCGCTGCTTGATCACTCCATTGGGCTGAGGTCCGCCGCACCGTCGCGCGGCGGACCGTGCGACGGCATGCCGGTTCGCCTGCTCCGCTTTTGCGACGGCATCGGCGTCGCGACATAGCCCGCGCTGCCATTTTCGAGGAATCGACGAATGAAAAAAGTAATCGGATTGCTTGCATTGCTCGGGATGGCGGCGTTCGCCGTGCCCGCGTTGGCGGATGGTGCTGTGGCGGCCGCCGCGCCGGTGCCCAACAAGGGCGACACTGCCTGGATGATCGTCGCGACGCTGCTCGTCGTGATGATGGCGGCGCCCGGGCTCGGGCTGTTTTACGGCGGCATGGTGCGGGCGAAGAACATGCTGTCCATCCTGATGCAGACGCTCGTCGTGTTCTGCCTGCTCGGCGTGCTGTGGGCCGTCTACGGCTACAGCGTCGCCTTTACCGAAGGCAATGCGTTCTTCGGGGGGCTGAGCAAGGTGTTTCTAGTCGGCATTACGCCGGATTCGACTGCTGCGACGTTCAGCAAGGGTGTCGTGATTCCGGAGTTCATCTACGTGTCGTTCCAGCTGACGTTCGCCGCGATCACGCCTGCGCTGATCGTCGGCGGTATCGCCGAGCGCGCGAAATTCTCTGCAGTTCTGATGTTCATGGTTCTGTGGTTCACCTTCTCGTACCTGCCGATTGCGCATATGGTCTGGTACTGGCCCGGTCCCGATGCCTACACGAGCGCGGCGGCAGCCGATAAGGCCAACGCGACGGCGGGCTTCCTGTTCCAGAAGGGGGCGATCGACTTCGCGGGTGGCACGGTCGTTCATATCAACGCGGGTATTGCGGCGCTGGTCGGCGCGATCATGATCGGCAAGCGCGTCGGATTCGGACGGGAAACCATGGCACCGCACAGCCTGACGATGACGATGATCGGCGGGTCGCTGCTGTGGGTCGGCTGGTTCGGCTTTAACGTCGGCTCGGCGCTAGAGGCAAGTGGTGCTGCGACGCTGGCGTTTGTCACGACACTGCTCGCGACGTGCGCAGCGACGGTTTCCTGGACCATGGTCGAGTGGTCGGCGAAGAAGAAGCCGTCGATGCTCGGTGCAGTGTCGGGCGCGATCGCCGGGCTCGTTGTCATCACCCCCGCGTGCGGTTTTGTGGGCCCGATGGGCGCGATCGCGATGGGCCTGATAGCGGGCGCCGTGTGCTACTGGGGCGTCAACGGCCTGAAGCGCATGATCGGCGTCGACGATTCGCTCGACGTGTTCGGCGTGCATTGCATTGGCGGGATCGTCGGTGCGTTGCTGACCGGCGTGTTCGCGTCGCCGTCGCTTGGCGGCACTGGAATCTACGACTACGTCGCAAACAAGGTGACCGACTATCACATCGTCGATCAGCTGATCGCACAGTGCTGGGGCGTTGGGACGTCGCTCGTCTGGTCGGCGGTCGTGTCGATCGTCGCGTTCAAGCTCGTCGACATGACGATCGGCCTGCGCGTCGATCACGAGCGCGAACGGGAAGGGCTCGACGTCAGCTCGCACGGGGAGACGGCCTACCATTCCTAAGAATCGCTGCCGCGACAGTGCATGCCTTGCTCCGGTTCGGTACCTAATCGGCGCACGGCGGAACAAGGCGACTCGGCATCGACTTTATGCCGATCCGGAGGTCGACGATCATATAGCGTCCCAGTGCGCGGGGCAGAGGCATTCGGCCCCGTACCCGGACCTTCATCTTTCTCAATCTTGTTGCCATGTCAGACCTCAGAAAATGGCCTGAACCTACCGATCAATCTGGCGAATGCTGGGTATACGCTGGAGAACACCCGCGTACCGCTAAATAGTGTCTCGACGACGGGCCAATTGTCGGTTCAGTCGGTTGTCGTCGGGAATGATGTGAAGCTGCCGTTGGTTGATGTTGGTCACTCGGCTACGTTGCCGAACTCACAAGGGATCGGCGGGGGCGTGGTCCTGTCATGCCATTGATCTGGGTTGGGCGTCGGGTTCAGTAACCGAGCAGCTTGGATCGCGAACTCGTTCAACCTCGTCCGGAACATGGTGATACGCGAGCCCGCGGGATTCATGGTTATTCCATCGGCATCAAATAAATACTGGAATAAAGATGCGCAGCGGTTAGCGCTCCGGTGAACGCCTACAGCCGGCGTCGATCGGAGCACGGGAAATATTGCTTCAGTTCGCGGACCCGGCCAGATTCCAGCCCCGCGTACTGTTTCGTCCACCGGTAATGCGTCTGCCCGGATATTCGAAAGCAGGTCGCTTACTTCAACGCACCTACAGCCACCAGCACTTCGTGCGCCGCCTTGAACGCGCTGAGGCCGTGCGGGATGCCCGAATAGGCGGTCGCGTGCAGCAGCGTCGCCTTGATTTCATCGACGCTCACGCCGTTGTTGAGCGCGCCCTTCACGTGCAGCTTCAGTTCGTTGGTATGGCCGGCCGCGGTCAGCATTGCGAGGTTGAGCAGGCTGCGCGTCTTGCGATCGAGGGTCTCGTCGCCCCATGCCCAGCCCCACGCCCATGCAGTGGTGGCGCGCTGGAACGCCATCATGAAGGCGTCGGCCTTTTCCATCGACGCATCGACATATTCCGCGCCGAGCACTTCCCGGCGTATCGGCAGGCCCTTCTGAAACAGCGCATCATCTTCGTTCATGATTGAATTCCTCGGTTATTCCAAAACCTCGGCGGCTGCGGGACACCGGCCGCGCGAGCGCGCACCGTCCTTCGACGCGAACAGGTAGCAAGCCAGTGCCGTGGCGACGAGGCCCATCATCCACGACACGTCCGCGCCACCGAGAATCGACGCCCACGGACCGTGGAAAAAACTCTCTTCCATGAAGGGCACCTGGACCGCGATGCCGAACACGTAGATCGCGATGGCCTTGACGTTGAACGACCCATACACGCCGCCATTGCTGCTGATGATTTCCGCGACCCGATAGTGCCGGTTGTTGACCAAATAGAAGTCGATCAGATTGATTGCAACCCAAGGCGCCAGCACGATACGCATCGCGAAGATCGCATTGAGGAAGATTGCGATGAAGTTGCTCGATGCCCATAGCGCGGTAGCGGTCGACACCACCAGCAGGATCGTCGATACGATGACGCGAACGTTTCTGCCGGGAACCCAGTGCGGACGGAACGTCTGCGCGGCGGTGATGAACGACAACACCGCGCCATACAGATTCATCCCGTTGTGGCCGATGATGTTGACCAGAAACAGAAAGATCAGGACGTAGCCGAACCCCCCGGTCTGATCGCGGATCGCCTGCATCGCGTCCGTGGAGTGTCCGGTGCTGACAGCAAGCACGCCGAACAGGAACGCGAAGATCGTGCCCAGCGACGTGCCGAAGTACGTATACGCAAAGGTCTTCGCGAACCCGGCGGAAGCCGGAAGATAGCGCGAATAATCGGACGTATAAGGTGCGAAGCTGATCTGCCAGACCGCGCACAGTCCGAACATCGCGAACCAGTTGGCGAGATCGAAATGCCCCTGCTGGAGGGTCCCGGCGTCGATGCTCGGCGCCATCAGCGCGATGCCGACGACGAGCGCGCTGCCCATGAACCACGCGCCTACCTTGTTGAAGCGATGAATGAAGTGACAGCCGATCACACCGACCAGCGTCGCGAGCACGGCACCGATGACCGTCGCGACCGGCACGGGCACCGAAGGCGCTGCGGTATGGAGCGTGTTGCCCGCGAGGATGATGTTCGAGACGAAGAAGCCGAGATAGATCAGCGTGGTGAATCCGACCACCAGCAAAGACCCGTACCGGCCGAACTGGGCCCGGCTCTGAATCATCTGAGGCACGCCGACGAGCGGCCCTTGCGCGGAGGTGAGCGCATGGAAGATCGCGCCGAAGAATTGCCCGGCCGCGATCGCGACGATCGCGCTCACCGGGTCGAGGTGGAACACCAGCACCGACGTGGCGCCGGAAATCACGGCCAGCGGCGCGACATTCGTGCAGAACCACAGGGTGAACAGATCGGCCGGCTTTCCGTGCCGCGCGTCGGGGGCGACATAGTCGATCGAGTTGCTTTCGATGGCGAGAACGCTGCTGTCGTTTGCCGGTTTTGTCATGCTGTCTCCGTTTTTATTGCCGAGGCCGTGTCTCGCCGCACGCGCCCGATGACGCGGCACGGCACGACATGGCCTCTACGGCTTTGAATCGATACTGCAGGCGAATGGCGGCCCGCTCAACGCATCACGAACGGGTCGCTGATCGGATCGTCCGACGTGCGCAGCCACACGGACTTCGTGGTCGTGTATTCGAGCGCGGCGCTCAGGCCACCTTCGCGGCCGTGCCCGGACAAGCCGAAGCCGCCGAACGGCACGAGCGGCGAAACCGCCCGATAGGTGTTGATCCACACGATGCCGGAGCGCACGCGCTTCGACACGCGGTGGGCGCGCGTGAGGTTGGTCGTGAAAATGCCGGCCGCAAGGCCATATACCGTGCTATTCGCTTTCTCGATTGCTTCCTGTTCGGATTCGAACGTGTCGACCGACAGCACCGGGCCGAACAGTTCCGTCGTGATGCTGTCGGCATTCCCGACGCCGGTGCAGTCGAGGATCGTCGGTGCGTAGTAATATCCGTCGCGCTCCAGCTTTTTCCCGCCGACGAGTATTTTCGCGCCCTGGCGCACCGAACTCGCGACGACCGCCTCGATATTGCGAAGCTGCCGCTCGGTACACAGCGGGCCGTACTCCGTTTCCATCTCGCTGGGTGACCCCACGCGAATGCGCGACACGCGTTCGACCAGCAAGGACAGGAACTGCTCCTTGATCGAGGCCTCGACCAGCAGACGCGAACCCGCGACGCAGCTCTGGCCGCTCGCCGCGAAGATCGCGGCGACCTGCGCATTCACAGCGCTCTGGATGTCGGTATCGGCGAACACGATGAACGGCGACTTGCCGCCGAGTTCCAGCGATACCTTCGCGAGATTGTTGGCCGTGTTCCGCACGATGTGACGGGCCGTCTCGGGGCCGCCGGTGAACGCGACCTTGTCCACGCCGGGATGGCTGCTCAGCACCGCGCCGCACTCCGGGCCAAAGCCGGTAATGACGTTGACGACACCCGGCGGGAATCCCGCCTCGTGCACGAGGCGCGCGAACTCGAGCAACGGGCCCGGCGCTTCCTCGGATGCCTTGAGCACCACCGTGCAACCGGCAGCGAGGGCCGGCCCGACCTTGACCGCGGACAGGAACAGCTGGCTGTTCCAGGGCACGATCGCGGCGACCACGCCGACGGGCTGCCGTTCGAGCCAGACCTGCATGTCCGGCTTGTCGACGGGGATGCTGCTGCCTTCCAGCTTGTCGGCAATGCCTGCGTAGTAGCGGTAATACTCGGCGACGTACGCGATCTGGCTTGACGTTTCCCGGATGATCTTGCCGGTGTCGTTCGTTTCAATTTCAGCGAGTCGCGGCGCGGCCTTTTCGACGAGATCGGCGAGCTTGTACAACATCTTGCCGCGCGCCGACGCGGAAAGACCGGCCCAGCGTGGATCGGTCAGCGCGCGGCCGGCTGCCGTCACCGCGCGGTTGACCTCGTCGGTGCGGGCTTCCGGCATCTGCGCCCACACGGTGCCGGTCGCGGGATTCACGCTGGCGAACGTCGCAGCGCCGGGCTCGAACCGGCCGTCGATATACAGCTGAAAATGTGCATTCATGGCATCGGCACCTTATTGGAACGCAGGCATCACATCGTGGATCATCCGCTCGAGGGACGCCTTCTTGCGCTCGAAACTCATGCCGGTGTCGATCCAGAACGAGTACTCGTCGAAGCCGAGCGCTTCGTAAGCCTTCAGACGCGAGATGACTTCCGCGGGCGTGCCGATGACGTTGTTCTTGCGCATCGCGTCCGGCGTGTAGAACGGGTGTGCGGCGATTTCCTCGCTGCTCAGCGGCTTGATCATCCCGCGGCTGATCGGACGCTCGTTCTTGAACCATGCGCCGAAGTAGTTGTAGAACACATTGATTTCGTCGGCGGCCAGTTGCGCGTCGTCCTCGCTGCTCGCCACATAGGTATGACGCAGCAGCATGATCTTCGGGCGCGGCATGTTGCTGAACTTGTCGCAAGCGGCGTTGAAGTGGCCGACCAGCTTCTCGACTTCCTCGTCGCCCAGGTGCAGCGGCGTGACCTGCACGTTGCAGCCGTTGGCCACCGCGAACTCGTGGCTGTTCGGGTCGCGCGCGGCCACCCAGATCGGCGGATGCGGTTGCTGCAGCGGCAGCGGCGACGAGGTCGTCGACGGGAATTTCCAGAACTCGCCTTCGTGCGCGTAATCGCCTTCCCACAGCTTCTTCACGGCCGGAATGAGTTCGCGCATGCGCTGGCCCGCACCCCATGCATCGAGGCCCGGCATCAGGCGCTCGTATTCGAACGAGTACGCGCCGCGCGCGATCCCGAGTTCCAGGCGGCCGCCCGTGATGATGTCGGTCATCGCGGCTTCGCCGGCGAGTTTGATCGGATGCCAGAACGGCGCGACGACCGTGCCCGTGCCGAGCCGCACGCGCGTCGTCTTGTTGGCGAGATCGGCGAGATTGATGAACGGGTTCGGCGCGATCGTGAAATCCATGCCGTGGTGCTCGCCGGTCCAGACGGCATGCATGCCGCCGCGATCAGCGATCTGGCACAGCTCGACCATCTCGTCATACAGCTGCTTTTGGCTGGTCTGGTCGGAGACGCGCTCCATGTGAACGAAAAGCGAAAAACGCATGATGTGACCTTTCAGGAAAGAAGCGGGCGGACGGTGCCGGTGCTGTGATCGCCGAAGTACAGGCCGTAACTCTTCAACTGGCTCTCCTTGCGATAGCGCTCGAGCATGCTGGCCAGTGCGCTGTCCTGGAACGCGTCGGTCTCTATGTCGTCGAGGCTCACGAATTCGCCGGCGACGGCGACTTCGTCCGGTGCGCTGCAGAGGAACGAGATGTACTGGTAGTGCGTCTCGGTATTGTTGTAGACCGAATAGATGAAGCTTGCCGATGCGTCCGGCTGGTATTGCCGGAAGAGTTCGGCGAGCGCCTTGTCGGCGCCTTCGTTGCCGATTTCCTTCGTAGGCAGCGCCCACTTGCCGTCGGCCGTTTTCACCATGAGCACCTTGTCGTCGCGCGTGATGATCGCGCTCACGATGACCTTCGGGCCGGCGATCACTTCGGCCGACAGCTTGGCCGGCGTGAAATAGCCGCCGCGGTAGTAACCGAGTCCCGCGTAGCCTGCGGAATGGAACGCCTCGACCTTGCCGATGATGAGCGCGTGATCGCCCGCATCGATCACCGCATGCGTCGTGCAGTCGAACCACGCGCTGACGTTGTTGATCAGCGGGTTGCGATGCGCGCTCAGGTGCCAGCCGACCTTCGCGAAGCGATCGTCGCTCGGCCGCGCGAAGGTGTTGGACAGCTCCTTTTGCCCTTCCGCGAGGATGTTGATCGCGAAGTGGCCCGTGGTGGAAAACGTCTGGAAATTGCTCGACGTCTTCGCAATGCTGACGAGCAGCAGCGCGGGGTCCAGCGACACGGACGAGAACGAGTTCGCGGTGAAGCCGAGCGGCTGGCCGTCGTCGTGCGCGGTGGTGACGATCGTCACGCCGGTCATGAACGCGCCGAACGCATCGCGCAACTCCCGGGTGTTGATCGCCGGGGCTTCCTGGCTGGTTGCTTGGCTCATGTCACACTTCCGATTTCAGGGTTTCCGCCTGCGGCTCGGTCTGCAACCAGGCACGCAGGGCGCGATTGACTTCCTCGGGCGCGGTCAGGTTCACCATGTGGCGCTCGTTCTCGATCACGACGGCCTTGCCGTCATGCGCGGCCTGCGCCATCTGCCTGGCCATCTCGGGCGTCGAATTCGGGTCGTCCGATCCGGTCAGCACGAGGGCAGGGCAGGCAATCCGGTGCCAGCCGTCGGCATACACTTCGTCGCCCTTCGCGAACGCGGTGTACGCAGTGGCGTAGCCCGCCAGGTCGACAGACTGCAGCCACGCTTCGACTTTCCGCGCGGCGACCTGCTGCACTTCCTCGGCGTTGAACCAGCGCCGCAGCGGCGTATCGACGTCGATAGTGCCCGAGCGCAGTTCGGCGGCGCGTTGCAGGACGGCTTCGCGCGCCTGCTCAGTGCGGCGGTACACGCCGTTCAGCACCGCCACGCGCTTGACGAGGTCGGGCCGGGTGACGGCGACGCCGGCCGCAATTAGCGAACCCATCGAGTGGCCGGCCAGGTTGACGGGGCCGACCTGAAGCGCTTCGATGAACTCGATCGCCCACTGCACGAACTGCTGCAGGTCGGCGTCGGTATCAAGCGCATCGCTCGTGCCGTGGCCCGGCATGTCGACCGAGATCACGCGGAAATCGCGCGACAGGTCTTCGATCTGCGGATACCACGCGTTCGCCTGCATGCCCACGCCGTGAATCAGGACCAGCGGTTCGCCGACACCCTGATCGAGATAGTGGGCGACGCGATTATTTGACAGCGGCAGGGTTGTTGACGTCATTTCCGAGCTCTGCGAGATCTTTGTAGCGGTCGCCGATGCGGTGATGCGGACGGCCTGCGGTGGCGGCGCCTATGGCGATAACCAGTTCGTCGGCGGCTGGCGCGTCGGCAATCGAGAACTGGAGCGTCAGGTAGTGCGAGCGGCGACCCTCGTCGTTCTTGTCCATCATCGGGATGAGCAGCGGCGCATTGGCCGGGCCGCGCGTGTTGTTGAACGCGAGGTACGACTTCGCGCCGACGGCCGTGCGATAAGTGTTGCCGAAGTGCAGTGTGTGGATCAGCGCGGACGCATGCTCAATTTCACCGTCGAGACCGACGATCGCACTCTTGCCGAACGCTTCGACGGCTTCGCCCGAACCGGCTTCGTCGAGGATCATTTTGGTCAGGTGTTCGCTGAGTTGCGGCGCGAGCGCGCGAATCTCCGGCGACAGGTCCTCGACATACCCGCGGCCTGCCCACGGGTTCTTGATCACGGCGACCGCGCCGATCATTTTCAGCGGCGTGGCAGCGACCTTGTCGCCATCCACGTAGAGCGTCTCGACATGGAGGACGGATTTCCGAATCAGGCTCATGGCACCTTCCTTTCGTGCGTTGATTGTGGAATTCATTGTGGTATACCATGTTACGGCATGCCATGAGTGTTAACCCTTGTCCGGGAAATTCCGGAAAACGGAGATGGAAAATGACTGCGTACTGGATTGCCCACGTGACGGTGCTCGATGCCGCGAAATATAAGGACTACACGGATGTCGCGCCGCGGGCGTTCAAGAAGTTCGGCGCCGTTTTCCTCGCCCGCGGCGGCGCGTCGCAGGTGCTGGAGGGGGAGTCGTTCGAGCGCCACGTCGTGATCCGGTTCGCCGACATGCAAACGGCGCTCGCGTGCTATCACTCACCCGAATACCAGGCGGCGAAAGCCAAGCGGGACGGGCATTGTCGAGCGCAGATCTCGATTGTCGAGGGGCTGGAGAGTTGATCGAGCGCTCACGGCGCGCTGCCGGCCTGCAGGATGGAAAGCCCGATGACAGTTAGGTCATAATATGGCATTCCATGTTTGTGCTCGGCGCCCGGCCGGCCACAGGCCAAATACCGTTTCCAGAGTGCCGCCCATGCAAGACCTCAAAATCGACCGCAATGCCAAGACCCTGCGTGAACTGACGCTCGACAAACTGCGCGGCGCGATCGTGCAGGGGTATTTCCGGCCGGGCGCCCGGCTCGTCGAGCGCACGCTGTGCGACGAGCTCGGCGTAAGCCGCACGGTGGTGCGCGAGGTGCTGCGACATCTGGAGACCGAAGGGCTGGTCGAGACCGTGTCGCGGCAAGGGCCGGTGGTGGCGCGGCTCGATCCGGCGCAAGTGGGCGAGATTTATGAGCTGCGCGGCCTGCTCGAAGCCAATGCCGCGCGTGCGTGCGCCGAGGGCGCGACACCCGAGGTCGTGCGGCAACTGCGCGAGGTCCGCGCGGTGATCGAGGATGCGTTCGCGAAGCAGGATCTGCCGCGCGTGCTCGAGTACACCGAGCGCTTCTACGAAACGCTGTTCGAAGCGGCCGGAAAACAGGTGTCGCTGACAGTCGTCAAGACGCTCAACGCGCGCATCAACCGGTTGCGTGCGTTGACCATCGCGATGCCGGGGCGCGGTGGCGACTCCAACACCGAGATGAACCGACTGCTCGACGCGATTGAGCGGCGCGACGGGGACGCGGCTTCGGCAGCGTCGGCCGCCCACATCAAGCGGGTTTCCGAGCTGGCGTTGTCGGCACTCGAGCAGCAGGACGAGGTAGTCAGCGACGGTTGACGGAACCCTGAGCGCGGGATTCGACACGCGCGGTTCGACACGGAAGGCCGCTGGCACACCATGCCGGCGGCTTTTTTTTGTCTGTCGATTTCACTCATGGTATTCCATAATATTGAGAACATTGTTGTGGACCATAAGATGGCATACCATCATCTCATCGAGTATCGCAGTGATCACGGGAGCACGCCATGACTGAGTCGATGACCGGACAAACAGCGCAACAGGCATTCGACACGCTCGGATTCCGTCGCGCACTCGGCGCATTCGTTACCGGTGTGACGGTCGTCGCGACGATCCAGACGGACGGCTCGCCGCGGGGCTTCACCGCGAACTCGTTCACGTCGGTGTCGCTCGACCCGCCGCTGATCCTCGTGTGTATCGCGAAGACGGCGTCGAGCCATGCGGTGTTTTCCGCCACGCAACGTTTTGCCGTGAGCGTGCTCTCGGAAAACCAGACCGACATCTCCGGCGTGTTCGCGTCGAAGGCGCAGGACAAGTTCACGCAGGTGCCGTGGGGCACGCGCAAGACGGGCGCCCCCGTGATCCACGATGCGGCGGCGAGCTTCGACTGCCTGACGCATGACGTGGTGGACGCGGGCGATCACATCATCCTGATCGGACGCGTGGTGGACTTCGTGCAGACGAGTGCGTCGCCGCTCGGCTATTGCCGCGGCGCGTACGTGAATTTCAGCCTGTCGCAGGACGCGTTGTCCGCAGCCGCGGGGCGTGCCCATGTCGGTGCGATTCTGGAGCATCGCGACGGGCTGGTGCTGGTCGATACGCCGCAGGGCCTCGGGTTGCCGACCGGCATCAGGCTCGAGCCGGCGAGCGACGCGGCGAGCCTGCGCGGCGTGCTCGCGAAGCTCGGCCTCAACGCGCATCTCGACTTCCTGTTTGCGGTGTTCGAGGCGGCCGGCAAGCGCGAGCCGGGCGTCCACATCTATTACCGCGGCCGCGTGGTTCACACCGGTTCGCCGTGGTTCGACAGCAGCATCCGTATCGTGCCGCTCTGGCAGGTTCCGTGGAATGAGATTACCGACACCGCCGTGCGCTCGATGCTCGAACGCTATGTGCGAGAACGCAGGCAGGACGCGTATGGCATCTATGTCGGCGATACGGACGCAGGCACGGTACAGCCGCTGGCCCTCGCGCAATTGACGGAATCGGCCGCGCGCCGCGCGCTGCAGTGATGAAAAACAAGATCAAGAAGCTGGCGCGACTGGTGCCGCTGGCCTGAGTACTCGTGTTCGAGCGGCTGCCGTCCCGGTGGCCGCGAGCCGCAACCGTTTCCCCTCGGAGAGAGACCATGAGCAGCAGAAGCATCCCGCGTTTCGCAGTGTCGCGTCTGGCATATATCGCACCGTTGGCCGCACTTTGCACCGCGCCGGCGCTGGCCGCGGACCCGATCGTGTTCACCAGCTGGGGCGGCACGACCCAGTCGTCGCAACAGAAGGATTGGGCGCAGCCGTTCACGCAGGCGAGCGGCATTAACGTGCTGATGGACGGGCCCACCGACTACGGCAAGCTCAAGGCGATGGTCGACAGCGGCAACGTGAGCTGGGACGTGGTCGACGTGGAAGGCGACTTCGCGTACGCCGCGGAAAAGGCCGGGCTGATCGAGCCGATCGACTATTCGGTGGTGAAGAAGGCCGAGCTCGACCCGCGCTTCACGACGCCTTCGGCGGTGGGCAGTTTCTATTACTCGTTCGTGCTCGGCTACAACAAGGCGAAGTACACGAGCGCGCAGCCGCAAATCTGGGCGGACCTCTTCGATACCAAGCGCTTCCCGGGCAAGCGCACGTTCTACAAGTGGTCGGCGCCGGGCGTGCTCGAAATCGCGCTGCTCGCCGACGGCGTGGCGCCCAACAAGCTGTATCCGCTCGACCTCGACCGCGCATTTAGGAAGCTCGACTCGATCAAGAGCGACATCGTCTGGTGGAGCGGCGGCGCGCAGTCGCAGCAGCTGCTCGCATCGGGCGAATCGCCCATCGGCATGTTCTGGAACGGCCGCCTGCATGCGCTCGAGCAGTCCGGCGTGCCGGTGGGCATTTCGTGGAACCAGAACCTGACCGCCGCCGACATGCTAGTGATTCCGAAGGGCGCGAAGCATCGCGATGCGGCGATGAAGTACCTGGCCGCCGCGACGAGCGCGCAGGCCCAGGCGAAATTCGCGGCCGATACCGGTTATGCACCGATCAACGTGAAGTCGGCCGCGCTGATGCCGCCGGCGATCGCCAAGACCCTGCCCGATCAGTACAAGGCGTCGCAGATCAACCTCGACATGAAGTACTGGGCAGAGAACCGCGACGCGATCGCGAAGCGCTGGTACGCGTGGCAATCGAAGTAAGCACACGCGGCACCACGTACGGGCCGAACGCCGTTCAGGATGCCGAACCGGGACGGACCGGCCTGGCTGAGCAACGAACCTGCATGGGGCCAGGGGTAACGGGCAGTGAAGCGCCGACCCTGGCCGACAAAGGAGCCACCATGCCCAACGTATTGAGTACCATCGCGCATCCGCCCGCGGCGAACGCGCGCAAGCGGCGCGACTGGCGCAGCATGCGGCTGCTGACGCCGGCAATGCTGCTGCTCGTGATCTTCTTCCTGCTGCCGGTGCTGTCGCTGCTGTTGCGCAGCGTGCTCGAGCCGACGCCCGGTTTACACAACTACGAGCAACTGCTCGGCTCGACGACGTATGTGCGCGTGTTCGGCAATACATTTCTCGTGGCCACGGTCGTGACGCTCGTCACGCTCGTCGTGGGCTTTCCGATGGCATGGCTGCTCGCAATCGCGCCGCGCAAGCTCAGTGCCGTGCTGTTCGCGATCCTGCTGCTCTCGATGTGGACCAACCTGCTCGCACGGACGTTCGCGTGGATGGTGCTGCTGCAGGGGACCGGGCCGATCAACCGCGCGCTGATGGCGATCGGCGTGATTCACGAGCCGCTGTCGCTCGTGAACAACCTCACCGGTGTGACGATCGGCATGACTTACATCATGCTGCCGTTCCTCGTGATGCCGCTGCATGCCACGCTGCGCGGCATCGATCCGTCTACGCTGCGCGCCGCCGCGGTGTGCGGTGCGAGCCGCTGGCAGGCGTTCTGGCGCATCCTCGTGCCGCTCGCGATGCCGGGCGTGGCCTCGGGCGCGCTGATGGTGTTCGTGATGGCGCTCGGCTACTTCGTAACGCCCACGCTGCTGGGCGGCCCGTCGTACATGATGCTCGCGGAACTCATTGCGCAGCTCGTGCAGGAGCTGCTGAACTGGGGCCTTGCCGGCGCCGCGGCGTTCGTGCTGCTCGCCGTGACGCTCGCGCTCTATGCGTTGCAGCTGCGCTTTACCGGCAGTGCGCGCGCAACCACCGGAGGTCGCTGACATGTTGCTCGATTTCGATCGCCTGGGCGCATTGCGCTGGATCCTCGTGGCCGTGGGCGCGGCCGTTGCGCTGTTTCTGTTGTTGCCGATCTTCTTCATCGTCGCGCTGTCGTTCGGCGATTCGCAGTGGCTCATCTTCCCGCCACCGGGCTGGACCCTCGAATGGTACCGGCAGCTTTTCACTGATGCGGGCTGGATCGACTCGCTGCTCACCAGCGCGAAGCTGGCGGTGATCGTCACCGCACTGTCCGTGCTGATCGGGTTTCTCGCGTCGCTGGCGCTAGTGCGTGGCAAGTTTCGGGGCCGCGAGGCCGTGCGGGGTTTCTTCCTCACGCCGATGGTGCTGCCCGTCGTCGTGCTCGCCGTCGCGCTATACGCGTTTTTCCTGCGCATCGGCCTGAACGGCACGATGACCGGGTTCGTGATCGGCCATCTGATCATTGCGTTGCCGTTCTCGATCATTTCGATCAGCAACTCGCTCGTGAGCTTCGACACGGCGCTCGAGGACGCCGCGCTCATCTGCGGTGCGTCGCCGCTCACGGTGAAGCTGCGGGTCACGCTTCCCTCAATCCGGCTCGGCCTGTTTGCCGCCGCGATCTTCGCATTCCTCGCGTCGTGGGACGAAGTCGTGGTGTCGATCTTCATGTCGAGCCCGACACTACAAACGCTGCCTGTGCGCATCTGGGCGACGTTGCGGCAAGACTTGACTCCCGTCGTGGCGGCTGCATCGTCGCTGCTCGTCGGACTGACGACCGTATTGATGCTGGCGGGCGCTGTGGTGCGCCGCGCACGCGCAAACTGAGGTAACACGCCATGACTGCATTCCTGCAAATCCAGCGCCTGCGCAAGACTTACGACAATGTCGTCGCGATCGACCAGGTTTCGCTCGACGTGCGCAAGGGCGAATTCATGACTTTCCTCGGACCGTCAGGTTCGGGCAAGAGCACCACGCTCTATATCGTCGCGGGCTTTCAGGAGCCGACCGACGGACGCGTGCTGCTCGACGGCAAGTCGCTGTTGTCGGTCGCACCGAACCAGCGCAACATCGGCATGGTGTTTCAGCGCTATACGCTGTTCCCGCATCTCACGGTGGGCGAGAACGTTGCATTCCCGCTGCGGGTGCGCCGCCGGCCCGAAGCCGAAATCAACGCGAAAGTGGAGCAGATGCTGAAACTCGTTCACCTTTCCGAGTGTCGCGACCGGATGCCCGCCCAGCTCTCCGGCGGGCAGCAGCAGCGCGTCGCCATCGCGCGTGCGCTTGCCTACGATCCGCCCGTGCTGCTGATGGACGAGCCGCTCTCCGCGCTTGACAAGAAACTGCGCGAGGAGATTCAACTGGAATTGCGCCGCATTCACCAGGAAACCGGCGTGACGATCCTCTATGTCACGCACGACCAGGAAGAGGCGCTGCGCCTGTCGGACCGTATCGCCGTGTTCAACCAGGGCCGCATCGAGCAGGTTGGCACCGGCGAGGAGCTCTATGCGAACCCGGCTTCGCGCTTCGTCGCGAGCTTCATCGGCAATTCGAATTTCCTGCCGGTCAAGGTGACGAAGCACAGCGACGGCCGCATGGGCGGCGTGTTCCCCAACGGCCTCGAGATGGCATCCGACATGTTCCATCCGACGCTCGCCGCCGGCGACGAAGGCGCGCTGATGATCCGCCCGGAACAGATGCGCATCAGCTCGCTGCAACGCGCCGGCGGCTCGCATGGTTCGAGCGGCACGGCGGGCCTGCCCGTGACCGTGCGCGACGTCACCTATCTCGGCGATGCGATGCACTACGCGGTGGCGACGCCGTGGCAGCAGGAGATCTCGATCCGCATGCCGGCCGCGCATCGGCACGACAACGGCATCGTGATCGGTGCGCAGGCGCTCGTCGACTGGGACGCGCGCGACGTGCGCCTGTTCGCGCAAGCCTGATGGCGACTGTCATGTGCCCCGCACTGCCGTCCCTGAAAGTCCAGCGGCCCACCGCCACGTTGCGCGAGCTCGCGCTCGAGAAAATGCGCAATGCGATCCTGGATGCGCACTTCCAGCCAGGCGAGCGGCTGGTTGAGCGCGCGTTGTGCGAGATCCTGGGCGTGAGCCGAACCGTCGTGCGCGAGGTCCTGCGTCATCTGGAAACGGAAGGGCTGGTCGCGTCGATCCCGAACCAGGGGCCGATCGTCGCAATCCTCGACTTCGACACGGCGACCGAGATCTACGAGATACGCGCGTTGCTGGAAGGCGAGGCGGCGATGGCCTGCGCGCAGCATGCCGACGCGTCCCTGGTCGCCGACCTGGCAGCGTGCATCGACCAGATCCGGCAAGCGTTCGACGCGCAGGATCATCAGGCGGTGAAGGCGCTCACGTCGGCATTCTATGAGCGCATGTTCATCGCCGGGAAAAAGCATGTCGCGTGGGAGATCGTGCAGACGCTGATCGCGCGGATCAATCGGTTGCGCGCGCTGACGATCGCCTCCGACGATCGCGGGCACCAGGCGGTCGAGGAGATGCGTGCGATCCTCGCGGGCATCGAGACGGGCAACGGGGTGGCGGCGCGCGAGGCTGCCATCGCGCACGTGCACCGGGTGGCCGAGATCGCGCGCAAGCTGTTGGCCCATGGTCACGAAAGTGCTTCGTGGCGTCAGGCAGGGTAGTGAGCTTTGCTTCGTGACGCCGTTCTTGTCACCGCTACTTTGCACTGGGAAGGGTGCAAAGAGGTGTCTTCGCATCGTTACGTCTCCGCCTACCACATTTGAAATTTACGGTATTCGCGGCCCGGGTTTTCCCCGGGCTGCCTGATGCATTCTTATTCCGGAAGGAACGAACGTGGAATTGAACACGCTGTTGAAGGATCCGGCGCTCTTGCGTCATCAGGCTTATATCGACGGGCAATGGTGCGAGGCCGACTCGGGCGAGCGCTTCGAAGTGCTCGATCCGGCGACGGGCGCGACGCTTGGCGGCGTTCCGTCGATGGGCGCGGCAGAGACGTTGCGCGCGATCGACGCCGCGAACGCGGCGTGGCCGGCATGGCGGGCACGGACTGCGAAGGAGCGCGCAAGCATCTTGCGCCGCTGGTATGAGCTCATGATCGAGAATGCCGACGATCTCGCGCTGATCCTGACGGCCGAGCAGGGCAAGCCTCTTGCCGAGGCGAAAGGCGAAGTCCTGTATGGCGCTTCGTTTATCGAATGGTTCGCCGAAGAGGGAAAGCGCGTGACGGGTGACACGCTGGCGACGTCGGCGGCGGACAAGCGTCTCGTGGTGGTCAAGGAGCCCGTCGGCGTTTGCGCAGCGATCACGCCGTGGAATTTCCCGAACGCGATGATTACCCGCAAGGTGGGGCCGGCGTTGGCAGCCGGCTGTCCGATCGTCGTGAAGCCTGCCGAAGCCACGCCGTTCTCGGCGCTCGCGCTTGCGGTTCTGGCCGAGTGCGCCGGTATGCCTAAGGGGGTGCTCAACATCGTCACCGGCGACCCGAAGGCGATCGGCGGCGCGATGACGAGCAGCCCCGTGGTGCGCAAGCTTTCATTCACCGGATCGACCGCAGTGGGGCGGCTGCTGATGGCGCAAAGCGCACCCACGGTGAAAAAGGTGACGCTCGAACTCGGCGGAAACGCGCCGTTCATCGTGTTCGACGATGCCGATCTCGATGCCGCGGTGGAAGGCGCGATCGCTTCGAAGTACCGCAATAACGGGCAGACATGCGTCTGCACCAATCGATTCTACGTGCATGATCGGATCTATGATGCGTTCGCTGCAAAGCTCGTTGCGGCGGTGAACGGCCTGACGGTGGGGCACGGCACGGAAGGCGGCGTTACGCTGGGGCCGCTCATCAACGACGCGGCGGTGAGCAAGGTCGAAGCACATATCGAGGACGCGCTCGACAAAGGCGCGACGCTTGCCACCGGTGGCAAGCGACATGCGCTCGGGCATGGCTTCTTCGAACCCACAGTTCTGTTGAATACCACCGCGGATATGGACGTCGCAAGAGAAGAAACGTTCGGGCCGCTCGCCCCGCTGTTCCGCTTCTCGAGCGACGACGAGGTGGTGAAGCTCGCCAACGACACCGAGTTCGGGCTTGCCGCTTACTTCTACAGCCGCGATATCGGGCGTGTATGGCGAGTGGCCGAGCAGCTCGAGTACGGCATGGTCGGCATCAATACGGGCCTCATTTCGAACGAGGTCGCGCCTTTCGGCGGCGTGAAGCAATCGGGACTTGGCCGGGAAGGTTCACACTACGGCATTGACGATTATCTGGTCATCAAGTACCTGTGCATGGCGGTTTGATCGTTGGTTCGTTTGACTGAAATGGGGGTACGCCGCCATGTCCTGTCGCGTGATCGTGTCCAGTTTCGACTCTGCCGCATGCACAACTTTAGTTGTGTGTGCGTGTGCGATTGAAAGTTGTTCGTCAGTATCGGTGTATGTATGGCCAGATAAATCACATTATCGGTCCATCATCATTTTTGCTCTAAACTGGTGATCATGAAAACGCGCGAGACCCAATCCCCGAGCTTTCCCGACGACGCCGAACTGGCTGCGCTGCGCGCCTGGTACGCCGGGCTCGATGCCCGCGCGGCCGTGGCGCGCTATCTGGGCGAGCGCAAGTCGCCCAGGGTCTCCGCGCGCGGGGTGCTCGGCCGCATCCGGCGTGCGTTGATCGCGTTCGCGATGAGCCGGCACCGTGCCGATCTGGCCGAAACCTTCGGTGAGCGGTCGGCTGGGTCGGATGCCGCGGTCGCGCGTGCCATTGCAGCGTTGCGCAGCCTGCCAGCTCCGGTACCGCACATTGCCGACGAGATCGATCAGTGGTTGCCGGCGCGCGTGGTGGCTGCCTTGCATGCGCATGGCATCCACACGCTGGCTGATCTGACCGTGCGGATTCCGCGCCGGCGCCGTTGGTGGAGCGCGATCGACGGGCTTGGCGTTGCCGGTGCGCGCCGCGTGGAGGCGTTTTTTGCTGAGTACCCAGCAATGACCGAACGAGCGCGAGCGTTGATCGTCGCGACACCGACCGGCAACATCGTGCCCTGGGAGCAATTGCGTGTACCGCACGAAGTCGATGGCTCGCACGGACAATTCCGTGCACCACGAGCCGCCTGCCTGCTGAGCGCGCCCAACGACTACGAAGCGATCCAGTCCTGGCTATCGCTGCATGAATCGGCGGCTACCCAGCGCGCCTACCGGAAGGAGGCGGAGCGTCTGATTCTCTGGGCGATCATCGAGCGCGGCCGAGCACTGTCGTCGCTCAATACCGATGATGCGATCGCGTATCGGACGTTTTTGCGCCGGCCCACGCCGCGTGAGCGTTGGATCGGACCGTCGCGCCCGCGGCATAGTGCCGAATGGCGGCCGTTTACTGATGCGCTGTCTGCGCGTTCAGCGGCGTACGCCCTAAATGTCCTGTCGGCGCTGTTCCGCTGGCTGGTCGAGCAGCGCTATGTGCTGGCGAATCCGTTTGCTGGCGTGAAGGTCAAGAACCACGTGCCACGCGCGGGACTGGATGTGTCGCGTGGGTTCTCTGAAGGAGAGTGGCTATTGATTCGAGCGCTTGCCGACGGGCTTGAATGGTCGTACGGCTGGAGCGCGCCGGCCGCTCAGCGCGTGCGTTTCCTGCTCGACTTCGGTTATGCGACCGGCTTGCGCGCCGGCGAACTGGTTGGCGCGACACTCGCGGACATCCGTACGGACGAGCAGGGCGATCATTGGCTGCATGTGCTCGGCAAGGGCGGCAAGCGTGGCAAGGTGGCGCTGCCACCGCTGGCACGGACGGCGCTCGATCAATATCTCGTGCAGCGTGGTTTGCCGGTGACCGCCGTTCGCTGGGACCCGGCGACCCCGGTCGTCGCACGCCTGGAGGACGCAAGTGCGCGCATCGAAAGTACGCGGCTATGGCGCGTGCTGAGGCGGTTCTTTATGTTGGTCGCCGATGTGCTCGAAAGCGACCGGCCTGCGACGGCGGAAAAACTACGCCGAGCGAGCCCGCACTGGATGCGGCACACGCATGCCTCACATGCGCTGGCGCGGGGCGCCGAACTGATCATGGTACGTGACAACCTGCGGCACGCGTCGATTTCGACGACGTCGACCTATTTGCATAGCGACGAGGTGCAGCGGGCCCGGCAATTTGATCGGGCATTTGGGACGCGCCAGACATAGGCGCGACGACTACAGTGTTCAGGAAGAACTGCACACCGACGCGTGTGCCGGCACGGGAGTGCTGACCGTAGTTTCACGTTGCGTTGAACGAAGGGCCGACAACGCACCAACTGTTTGCAGCAGGAGCTGCAAGGATGCACTGCATTTCGTCTCGACTGAGGAAACCGACCATGGGTCTGTCGAAGCGTTTCATGGGAATGGCCAGCACACGCTGAAGCCCGGGCAGCGCTGAAGGCTCCTGTAACGCTGCATAGTGAGCAAAAGACCGGATCGCAGCCAGCCGCGCGTTCCGGCTGCGGATCGCGTTGTGACGTGTACCTTTGGTACAGCGGCGATTAATGCCTCAGTATGGTCACCACTGAACTGACGGAAACGCAGATACACGCGCACGCTGCTTGCGATGCTACCGGCGCTCGCCGGGGTGTGGCCCTTACTCCTCTCGACGACGAAATGCAGCACGTCGGCCGGTTTGATTCGACGCATGTCAATGCGGTGACCATCAAATTGATCGACCAGAAAGTCGCACACGCAGTCGCGGTGGTTGCGGCGGGTGCTCGCGGCAAGACCACGGATCTCGTCAAGATAAACGTCAAGGTGGTTTAACTCGTCGGCGATAGTGCAAGGCAACCGAAGCGGCGGTGGTCGAATACAACCGTCCACGCGGAGCACCTTAAGCAAATGTTTGAGCGCTGCCCGCGTGAAATTTAATGCGCACTTCCTTCTCCCGGGACAGTCGCAGTTCGGCAAGTGCACGCAGACGAACTGACGTACCAGATTCTCATCGATCTGATCGAGCCTGATTCGCTTGCCGCAGTTGCGTGGTGTACGTTCGGGCCGGCGGCAACATTGGCCGTGCTTTCGGAGCACAACGGCATTATTGGGTGAACTTCGAAGTCGCACTTTGCAAGAATGGGTGGACTTTAGTTCCAGCCCGCGAAAGCGTCTTGCCGCGATGCACTTGTGTACCAGCCGCTAGGCGGTGGTTGCGCGCTGGGAGGTCCACTGGACGGGGTTCCGACGCCTGTCACAGGTCGCCTGGATACGCCCCGTGCGTTGCCAACGTAAAGTCACCCATAGTTGCCGAATGTCCGATTCGGTCGCCGGAGGCCCAAAATGGGTGGCATTTAGTTCCTCGGACTGTCACGTCGGATTTCCTCAGACTTCATTCTCCCGCTTGCTCTCGTGAAATTGTCGTGCTAATTTTTCATGAAATTTGGCGATGAAAATTTCACGGGAATTCGCATGTTCGTGCAGTCCGACCGTCACGTCGCAAGCTACTACGCCGGCACTTATCCGGCGCCGATTTCGCGGCGGCCCGAACTGGACGAACGCGTCGACGCCGACGTACTGGTCGTCGGCGCGGGCTTCAGCGGGCTGCATACGGCATTGCGCCTCGCGCTCGCGGGCAAGCGCGTGGTCGTGCTCGAAGCGAGTCGCGTCGCGTGGGCGGCATCGGGCCGCAACGGCGGACAGGCGCTGCTCGGCTGGTCGTGCGACATGCAGCCGCTCGAGGATTCGCTCGGCCGCGACGGCGCGCGCGTGCTGTGGGACAGCATGCGCTGGGCCGCGGCCGAAGTGCGCGAACTGCCCGCGCGGCACGGCTTCGACATCGACTACCGGCCCGGCAGTCTGTGGGCCGCGGTGCGGCCGCGTCGCGTCGCGATGCTCGCGCAGGCCCGCGACGAGGCAGCGCAGCGCTGGGGCTACGACCGCCTGCGCGTGATCGGGCAGGACGAGATGCCCGAGTGGATCGGCAGCGCGCGCTATCTCGCCGCACTCCACGATCCCGAGGCCGGCCATCTGAATCCACTGAAGCTCGCGCTCGGTCTCGCGCAGACGATCGAACGGGCCGGCGGCCGCATCTTCGAGCAGAGCCGCGTGCTCGAGTATCGCGAGACCGAGGGCGGTCACGTTGCCCGCACCGCGCACGGCGAGGTGCGCGCGGACGTGCTGGTGCTCGCGTGCAACGCGTATGTCGACCGGCTCGATCCCGAACTGTCGCGCCGGTTGCTGCCGGTCGGCACCTACCAGGTCGCGACCGCGCCGCTCGCGCCGGACGTCGCACGCTCGCTGCTGCCGCGCAACAGTTGCGTGATCGACAACCAGTTCGTGCCCGACTACTTTCGCCTCAGCCCGGACAACCGCCTGCTGTTCGGCGGCGGCTGCACGTATCTCGGCGGGATTCCGGCCGACATCGCGGCCGCGACGCGCCCGCACCTTGAACGCGTGTTCCCGCAACTGGCCGGCGTGTCGCTCGACTACGCGTGGGGTGGCCACATCGACATCAGTATGCGACGCACGCCGGACATCGGCCGTCGCGGCCAGCGTTTCTGGCTGCAGGGCTTCTCGGGGCACGGTGTGTTGCCGACGCTCGCCGGCGCGCGCGCGGTCGCCGACGCCGTGCTCGGCGACGATCGCCTGCTCGCGCTGTACCAGCGCATCCGCAACCCGCGCTTCCCGGGCGGCGACCGCCTCGCCGCGCCGCTGGAAGCGATCGGCAAGGCCTGGTACCGTTTGCGCGATACCGTCTGACGCACCGGAATCCATCATGAACGAGCAGGAAGAGATAGAAAGTCTGGCGATCCTGATCCGCGATCTGCGCAAGCATCGCAAGGTCACGCTCAACGATCTCGCGGAACGGATCGGCCGCTCCGTCGGCTTTCTATCGCAGGTCGAGCGCGGGCTGTCGCGCCCGACGGTCGCGGATCTCACCGCGATCGGCGAGGCGCTCGGCGTGCCGACCACGTATTTCTACAGCCTCAGCAAACCGCGCAGCGTGCCGTGGGTCACACGGCCCGACGAGCGGCGCACCGTGTATTACGCGGCCGGCATCACGGACATCCTCGTGTCGCCGAACATGCGTTCGCGCTTCTCGATCCTGGAGAGTCATCTCGCGCCCGGGGCGAGCAGCGGCGAGCGCTCCGTCGACGACAGCGACGAGCAGGGCGGCTTCGTGCTCGAAGGCGAGCTGACGATCTGGATCGACGGCGACGACACACCCATCACGCTCGGCCCGAACGACGCATTCCAGCTTCCCGCGCACAAGCGGTTCCGTTACGCGAACCTGGGCGATGCCCCGGCGCGCGTGATCTGGGTGTTCACCTGAGTTTGTCGGCCGGCGGCCCGAGGGGCCGTCTCGCCGTGTTGCCGGTTTGCAGTACTGACCGATATCGGGCATGTGACGTGCCGCATGCCGGTGAGTCCGGTTCGCCGCGTTGCGGCACCGCCATACAAGACATGGAAAGGATGAGACATGGCTGACGTCGTTCCCGTGCTGGTCGATGAAATCCGCGCATTCCGGCAGGCGCATCCCGAGATCGGTTATGTCGACCTGATCTGTCTCGACCTGCCGGGCCATTTCTACGGCAAGCGCTATCCGATCGATGCGCTCGAGAAGGTCGCGTCGGGTTCGCTGCTGAAGCTGCCGCAGAACTGCGTGCTGCTCGGCACGCAGGGCGGCCTCTACAAGATCGGCGATTACTGCTTCAACGACGGCGACCCGGACGCGCCGCGTCGCCTGATTCCCGGCACGCTGAAGCCGGTGCGCTGGGAGCGGAAGCCGCTCGCGCAGATGCTGATCAGCTCCGATGGCACGGATGCGCCGATCGAGTTCGAGCCGCGCGAAGTGCTTGCGCGCGTGCTGCGGCGGTTCGCGGCACGCGGCATCCGGCCGGTCGTCGCGTTCGAGCTCGAGTTCTATCTGTTCGCCGCGCAGCTCGCGGACGGGATGCCGCAGTATCCGCGCGATCGCTTGAGCGACGACCGCGACGACCAGCCGAACATGCACATCGAACGCCTGTCGCGGTTTTCCGACGTGCTGCACGAGATGGTCGAGGCCGCGTGCGAGCAGGGCGTCGACGCGACGGTCATCACGGCCGAGCTCGGGCCCGGCCAGTTCGAGATCAACTTCGGCCATACCGACGACGCGTTGCGCGCGGCTGACTGGTCGGCGCTGTTCTGCCGCAGCACGCGCGGCGTCGCGTTGCAGCACGGCTATCGCGCGAGCTTCATGGGCAAGCCGTATCTGCATGCGCCGGGCAGCGGGATGCATGTGCACGTGAGCCTGTACGACGACGCGGGCCGCAACCTGCTCGCCGCGGATGGGCAGCGGCCGCTACGGCATGCGGTGGCCGGCTGCCTCGAGCTGCTGCCGCACTGCATGCCGGTGTTCGCGCCGAATCACAATGCGTTCCGGCGCTATGGATCGATGGTGAACGCGGCGAGCCGTGCAAGCTGGGGCTTCGAGGATCGCGACGCGTGCATCCGGATTCCGGAATCGGATGCGCGCAATCTGCGGATCGAGCATCGGCTCGCGAGCGCGGACGCGAATCCGTACCTCGTGCTCGCGGCGATCCTCAGCGGGATGGAGCACGGGCTCGACGCACGGATCGAGCCGATCGCGCCGCTGAACGACGATCGCGGCAGCGGGATCGATTTTCCGAAGGAGATGCTGTCGGCCGTCGCGGCGATGCAGGATCACGCGGCCGTGCGTGAAGGGCTCGGCGATGAATTCGTGATGGTGTATTGCGAGAACAAGCGGCAGGAGGAACTGGATTTTCGCAACGAGATCGGGGCGCGGGAGTATCGGTGGTTCCTGTGACGACGCGACGCGTGACTTCGCCCCAGGCGGAATCCTTGTCGGAGTCGCGCGTCTGACCATAGGCAATCCAGCCTCTCGGTCAGCCTTCCGTGTAAGCGAGTGCGACACGTGGCCGTCCGGCGTCGAGCACGTCGCGCCAGGCGGTGGTGCGCAGGTCGACCGACAGACCGGCGAGGTACGAGGCAGGCATGATGCCCGGATAGGTTGCGCGCCACGATGCGACGTGGATTTCGGCGATGGCCCGTGCATCGACGGACGTTGCGGCGCGGATGTCGATCGTCGTCATGTTCGATGTCGTCGATATGCGATCGGATTTCCGAATCACGGATGGTGCAAGCAAGAAGGTACCGCACCGCGAATCGGCTCACGGCACGGCACCCAAGCAGCCCTTACTCCCCGAGCTTCGCCGTCACACACCCCGTGCTCGAGCACTCGCGCTCGCGTTCGCGCAGGAACGACAGGCGCGATTGCGTGAAGTCGATCGCGCATTGCAGGTTCACGAGATAGCCGTCGTCGCGCGTTTCGCTGCAGCGGTCGTCGCGCTGCTTCATCCACGCGAGCTGGCCCGTCTTCAGCTTGGCCTGCTGGTCGCCGCTCAACTGCTTGCGCACGCGGCCGTACTCGTCGTTCAGTTCGCGGTCGAGCTGCGAGAACTCGTTGCTGCTGCAGTACACCTGGTCGAACGCGCTGCGCGGTTTGCCGCAGCCGGCCGCATGCGCGGCGAACGGCACGGCGAGCGCAAGCAGCGCGCAGGATACGAGCAGATTCTTCTTCTTCATGGGACTCCTCCTCACTGGGTGAAAACCGTTGAAACCAACGGGCGTTACCTTTACCTGGTCGCCGTACAGACGTCGATCCCGCTCGCGATCGCGGTGGCGAGGCGCTGGATCGTTTCGCGCTGCGCGAGCCGCTTTTCCTCGTCGGGATTGACGATCACGCCGGCTTCGACCAGCACGGCCGGAATCGGCGCGGTGCGCAGCACGACGAGATCATCGAAGCGGTGGATGCCGAGTTGCGGATCGATCAGCGGACGGTTCTCGCCCTTGATCGGCTGCGCGTGATACAGCGACGGAGGTTCACCGGCCGCGACCAGCCGCTCGGCGATCGCCTTTGCGCAACGCAGGCTTTCCGCGTAGTGCGGATTGCGCTCCGACACGAACACGGCGAAACCGCGGAATTCGCGTTGCCGCCCCGCGTCGATGAACTGCTGCTGCATCGAATCGTAATGGATCGACACGAACAGGTTCGCGTCGGGCGCCTGCGTCGAGCGCTGGTCGAGCGCGATCTCGCGGCCGTCGGCCGACGTGCGCAGCACGCGATCGCCGTGCGCGGCGAGCTTCTCCGCGACGGCGGTGGACAGGTCGAGGTTGTACCGGTATTCGACGCGGCCGCTGGCGCCGGTGGCACCCGGGTGGGCCGGCGTATGGCCGGTGTCGACGACGACGTAGCGGCCGGAGGCCGGCTGCGCATCCGGGCTTGCGGCATCGGCCGCATGCAGCGCCGGCGGCACGCCCAGCAGCGGGGCGCACGCGAGCAGGCGCGCGGCGGCGCGCACGAACGGGCGAAGGCGTCGAACGGTTCGGTTTGTCATTATTGTTGTCGAGGAGGACATGCGGTGCGCATGGCGCGCACCGTCGGCCTGCTCAATGCAGTCGGAATGTCGCGCGATTATAGCGGTTGCCGGCGGCGCCGCAATGACGAAATGACCACTGCCGCAGGGAGTTGCGAGCCGGCAATCAGGCGAGCATGCGCCGGGCGGCGAGCATGCCCCAGTACGACGCTTCCTCGAACAGCGACAGCCCGGACAGGTCCGCATGCGCGAACACGACGGGGCCGTCTGCCTCGCGCAGCGCGAGCAGCCCCGGCCGGCTCAGGAAACCGACGTCGGGCGTCGCCATCGCGTGGCCACGCACGGTGATCTCGAGCGCGGTCGCATGTTTCCACAGCTCGCGTCCGTATACGGCCTGCAGGTCGATCGCCGCCTGCTCGCGCAGCGCGTCGGGTTTCGCCTGCGCGAGCCAGCGACGCGTGTCGTCCGGCGAGCGCGCGCTCAGCGCCTGATAGGCGGAGAACACCGAACGCGTCGGCGGCGACATCCGGATCAGCTGGTGCGTCGACACGACATAGCCGAGCCCCGCGCCGTCGTAGACGACGTTGTCCCATGCGAGCGGCACGCCGGCTTCCTCGGCCGGCATCCCGTCGAGCAGGAAATTGGACACGAGCCACGGCGCGCGCGGCGGCAGGTCGCGCACGGGATCGAAGCCGTATGCGTGAAGCTGCGGAAACACGCGCGCCGCGACGAACAGCGGCATCGCGCTGACGACCCGCCGCGCCTTCAGCGTGAACGTCGTCAGCGTTCCGTCGTCGGCGACGCGCGCGCACAGCATGTCGACGCCGCCGTTGCGCTCGGTCGCGCGAACGGCGAAGCCGTCCCGCGACCACGCGTTCGAGCCGGTGCGCGCGGTGATCGAGTCGCTCAGCTTCGTCGCCATCGTGTGCAGTCCGTCGGGCCAGGTCAGCACCGCGCCGTCGCCCGCATCGCTCGCGTGAGCGCCGCGCGACGAGAAGTAGTGCAGGCCGGCCCACGCGGACACGTGCTCGTAGCCCGCGCCGTAATCGTCGCGGCAGCAGTAGTTCAGGTACCAGTGCAGCGCGCTCGCGGTGTAGCCCTCGTCGAGCAGCCACTGTTTGAACGAACGCCGGTCGAGCGCGCGCCAGCGCGGGTCGCGTGACGATTCAGCGATCGGGATGCAGAACACCTTGCGGCCGTCCGCGCCGCGCGCGGTGCGCAAACTGTCGGTGTATGCGAAGAAGCGTGTTTGCTGCGCGAGCGCGGCGTCGTCGAGGCCGGTCGTCGGCACGATGCCGTCCTGCCACTGGCCGGCGATGAACAGCCGTTCGTCGGGCGCGTGCACGAGCGCGCGTTCGTCGTATGCGGGGTGCGCGGAGAACGGCGCCGATTCGATCACGCCGAGATCGGCGAGCATGTCGCGCAGATGCGCGGATTCGAGCGATGGCAGCGGCAGGTAGTGTGCACCCTTCGGATAGCCGAGCTCGCCGAAGCGGCCGCCGGCCATATTGCCGCCGAATTCGGGGCCGGCGAGCACGACGAAGCGCGTGTGACCGGCGCGCGCAAGCTGCCACGCACACGACAGGCCGGCCGCGCCCGCGCCGAGGATCGCGACGTCGGTCTCGATCGTGCCGGACGGCGGTGGCAGCGCTGCGTGATCTCGCAGCGCGTGACCTTCGCGCATGCCGGGGTAGCCGACGCGCGGCGTCGTCTCGATCCAGCCGGTGCGGCCGCACGCGGCGAGCGACGCGGCCGCGGACGCGAGGAGGAACGTGCGGCGATCCATCAGCGCAGCACGTGCTTCCAGTCGTCGTCGAAGCGGCGCACGAGCGGCTGGTCGTTGAGTTCGTTCGGCGACATCGGCAGCGCTGGCATGTCGGCCGGGAAATGAAACATCTCGGCGGCCGTCTGCGCGTCGAGCCAGCGCGTCGGCACCGAATAGCGCGTCGGCACGGCGAAGTCGCGGCGCTTGCCCGCGATCACGAAGCCCCAGTCGCCGAACGACGGCACGTAGCAATGGTACGGCCACGTGTTGAGCCCGGCTTCGTGCAGCGTCGCGATGATGGTCCAGTACGCGTGCGGCGCGAAGTACGGCGACGTCGACTGGATCACCGCATAGCCGTTTTCCGACAGGTGGCGGGCGAGCAGCCGGAACACCGGCACCGAATACAGCCGGCCGAGCCCGAAGTTGGTCGGATCGGGGAAGTCGACGACGATCGCGTCGTAGACGTCGGCATTCGATTCGAGCCAGCGCACCGCGTCGTCGTTGATCACCTGCACGCGCGGGTCCTTCAGTGCGCCCTGGTTCAGTTTCACGAGCGGCGCGGAGGTCGAGAACAGCTTCGTCATCGCGGGGTCGAGATCGACGAGCGTGATCCGTTCGAGGTTGCGGTGCTTGAGCAGTTCGCGCACCGCGAGGCCGTCGCCGCCGCCGAGCACGAGCACGCGTTTCGCCCACGGCAGCGCCTCGATCGTCGGATGGATCAGCGCCTCGTGATAGCGATGCTCGTCACGCGACGAGAACTGCAGGTTGCCGTTCAGGTACAGCCGCATGTCGTCGTGCCATTGCGTGAGCACGATGCGCTGGTATGGCGTCGTTTCGGAATAGATCGTCTCGTCCCCGTATACGCCGTGCTCGGCCCAGTGTGTGATGCGGTCCGACAGCGCGAAGCCGGCGACGAGCAGTCCGATCACGAGCGACGCGCGCATCAGCTTGCCGCGCACGTTGCGGATCTCGTCGCGGAACAGGTGCGTGGTCCACAGCGCGACGAATGCGTTCAGCAGCCCGAACAGAAAGCTCGTGCGCAACAGGCCGAGACGCGGCGCGAGCACGAGCGGGAAGATCAGCGACACGGCGAGCGAGCCGAGATAGTCGAAGGTCAGCACCTCGCTGACGGTATGGCGAAACGCCTGGCGGCGCTGCTGGAATGCGCGCATCACGAGCGGGATCTCCATCCCGATCAGCAGGCCGAGCGCGAGCACGAGCGCATAGAGCGCCGCGCGGAACGGCGCGGCCAGCCACGCGAACACCGCGAAAAGGAGCGCTGCCGACACGCCGCCGAGCAGGCCGACGAGCAGCTCGATGTCGACGAAGCGGTCGAGCACGTCGTCGTCCTCGACGAACTTCGCGAGCCACGAGCCGATCCCCATCGCGAACAGGTAGCAGCCGATCACCGACGAGAACTGCAGGATCGAATCGCCTAGCAGGTAGCTCGACAGCGCGCTGCTGATCAGTTCGTAGCCGAGTCCGCACGACGCGAGCACGAGGATCGACAGGACGAGCGCGCGCTTATGCAGCATGGCGCGTCCGTTGTGCAGGGCTCGTCAATGTGGCTATACTGGCGCGGATTTCCGTAGGGCGGCCCGCCATGGGCCGGCCGGCGAGGGGGCGGCGAACAGAGCACAAAATCCGAGGAAAAGAATGAATAGTGCCTATCTTTATGCGGTTCATTTGCTGTCGGCGTTCGTGCTGTTTTTCGTGTTCGCGGCAGTGTACCTGAAGGTCACTCCGTTCGACGAACTGGCACTGATCCGCGACGGCAACGCGGCCGCGACGCTGTCGTTCGGCGGTGCGCTGATCGGCTTCTGCCTGACGCTCGCCTCCAGCATCGCGCACAACTCGACGCTCGGCGAAGTCATGCTGTGGGCCGTCGGCGCGATGGCCGTGCAGCTCGTCACCTATGCGGTGCTGACCCGCCTGATTCCCGGCATGAACCATGCGATCGAGGATCGCAACGTCGCGATGGGCGGCCTGATGGGCACCGCGTCGCTCGTCGTCGGCATCATCAATGCCGCCTGCCTGACCTGACGCGCCACGCGCGCTCGAGGAGACCGACATGAGTCTGGGTTCGTTTATCCGCAAGCAGTTCATCGACGTCCTGCAATGGACGGAAGACACCGACGGCGTGCTGGCCTGGCGCTATCCGATGGAAGACCAGGAGATCCAGTACGGCGGCCAGCTGACCGTGCGCGAAACGCAGGTCGCGATCTTCGTCAACGAGGGCAAGGTCGCCGACGTGTTCCAGCCCGGCCTGTACAAGCTGGAAACGCGCACGCTGCCGGTGCTTACGTATCTGAAGAACTGGGACAAGTTCTTTCAGTCGCCTTTCAAGTCGGATGTCTACTTCTTCAGCACGCGGCTGCAGCTCGGGCGGCGCTGGGGCACCGCGCAGCCGGTGACGATCCGCGATCGCGAATTCGGCTTCGTGCAGCTGCGCGCGTTCGGCATCTACTCATACCGGATCGTCGACGCGGCCGCGTTCCACCGCGAGGTGAGCGGCACGCGCGCGCAGTACACGGTCGACGATCTCGAACAGCAGCTGCGCAATCTGGTCGTCACAGCGATGAGCACGACGTTCGGCTCGGCCGACGTGCCATTCGTCGACATGGCCGCGAACCAGACGCTGCTGTCGCAACGCGTCGCCGAGGCGCTGGTCCCGGTGTTCACGCGCTACGGCCTCGCGCTCGATGCGTTCGCGGTCGAAAGCGTATCGCTGCCGGCCGAGCTGCAGAAGGCGCTCGACCTGCGGATCGGCGCGGGGATGGCCGGCGATCTCGCCCGCGCGACGCAATACCAGACGGCACAGGCGATCCCGCTGGCCGCGCAGAACCCGGGCGGCATCGCGGGCGTCGGCGCGGGGCTCGCGGCCGGCGCGGCGATCGGGCAGGTGATGGCCGGCCAGATCGCGGGCGCCGCGCAATCGGCGCCGGCCGCACCGCCCACGCCAGTTGCGGCACCGGTCGCCGCCGCGCAGCCGGCCGCGCCGGCCGAAGGAACCGATTACGTGCAGCGTCTCGAACAACTGAAGGCGTTGCTCGACAAGGGCCTCGTGACCGAAGAGGACTATTCGCGCGCGAAGGCGGAAATCCTCGCGAAGCTCACCCGGTAAGCGTCGCGCATGTTCAGCACTTCGTGCCCCCAGTGCGGCGCGCCGGTCGAGTTTCGCTCGGCGGCGGCGGTGATGGCCGTCTGCGCGTTCTGTCGCAGCACGCTGCTCAAGCGCGGTACCGACGTCGAGCGCATCGGCGAGCTGGCCACGGTGCTCGACGACGCGTCGCCGATCCAGATCGGCACGGCCGGACGCTACGGCAAGCGCGCGTTCACGGTGCTCGGCCGCCTCCAGATGACCTACGACGCCGGCGCGTGGAGCGAGTGGTACGTCGTGTTCGACGACGGCGCGTTCGGCTGGCTGTCGGATGCGTCGGGCCAGTATGCGGTCACGGTGCGCGAGCCCGACGACGCGTCCGGCGGCGCGTGGCCGGCGTTCGGCACGCTGGAACCGGGCATGCGGATCGACCACGGCGGCCGCGCGTTTCTCGTGTCCGACGTGCGCACCGCGCGCTGCACGGGCGGCGACGGCGAGTTGCCGTTCCGCGTCGACGCGGGCTGGGAAGCGCGCGTCGTCGACCTGCGCACCGGCAACGCGTTCGCGACCTTCGACTATTCCGACGCCGATGCGAACGGCGGGAGCCCCGCCGTCTATACGGGCGAGGCAGTGGAGTTCGACGCGCTCGCGTTCACCGGGTTGCGCGATACCGAAACCGATACGCGCGAGAAGCGCGGCGCGGAGATGGTGCCGTTCGCGTGCCCGAGCTGCGGCGCGCCGCTGTCTTATGCGCCGAACGTGGCCGATTACGTCGTGTGCGGCAGTTGTCATGCGGGCGTGCAGTGCACGGCCGAGCAGCAGACCGTGTTCGCGGCGCAGCGCAAGCTCGAATCGGTGAAGGGTGCGTTGGAGCTCGGTGCAATCGGCACGTTCGACGGCGTGAAGTACACGGTGATCGGCATGATGCGATGCCGCGTGCCGGGCGACGAAGAGACGTGGGACGAATACCTGCTGCTGAACCCGAAGCGCGGCTTCCTGTGGCTCGTGCAGAGCGAAGGGCGCTGGGAACGCGTGCAAGTGCTCGACCATTGGCCGACGATCGGCGGCGAGTCCGACGTGACCGACGGCGGCAAGACCTACCGCCTGCGCGAGGCGTATGAATCGGAGGTCGTCTACGTGGTGGGCGCGTTCAACTGGCGCGTGCAGGTGGGCGATCGCACGTCGATCATCGATTACGGCTGGCAGAAGGACAAGCTGACGCGCGAGCGCAGCGCCGCGGAGATCGTGTGGTCGCGCGCGCAGCCGCTGTCGGGCAGCGCGCTGGCCGAGCGCTTCGGCACGCCGGCGCTCGCGACGGCGGCTGCGACGGGCGCCACCGCGTCGACGGGCCTGTTCGGCGGGAAACACCCGCACAGTTTCGCGCCGCTGCCGTGGGTGTTCAGCGCGCTGCTCGTGATTTTCAACATGGACTCGCTGTTCTCGTTCAGCGGCCGCACCGTCTACGTGCTGGTCGGCCTGCTGGTGCTGTGGCTGCCTGAATGGCTGTGGAAGGGTTTCGCGTCGGACGGGGGCAACGCGTAATGCGCTACATCCTCTACGGACTTTACGGACTGGTCGTCGTCACGTTGTTCAGCTGCGCGTCGCTCGGCGGCAGCGGGTCGGGTGGCAGCGGGTGGGGCAGTTCGTCGGCGCGCAGCGGCTACTCGTCGTACGGGTCGCACAAATGACGGCGCGCGACGGTCTCGCCGCGCCGCGTGCGATGCTCGGCTCGCACGTGCTGGCCGACCTGGCCGGCATCGACGCGGCGCTGCTGCGCGATGCCGCACGGCTTGAAACGATCCTGACGGAAGCGGCGCAACGGGCAGGCGCGCGCGTGATCGGTGCGCACTTTCATCATTTCGGCGGCGAGCATGGCGTGACGGGTGTCGTGCTGCTCGCCGAATCTCACATCACGATCCATACGTGGCCCGAGCATTGCTTCGCGGCCGTCGATGCGTTCATGTGCGGTGCAGCACGCGCGGCCGATGCGGTCGATGCGATCGCCGCTGCGCTCGGTACGCAGGCGCAGGTCCGGCAGCAGGTGGCGCGCGGCATCGCGTGAGCGACACTCAGCGCGGCAACGCCTCCGCTTCGGCCCAGCGCTTGAACGAATTGAGGCGCCGGCGCGTGTGCACGAGATAGAACGCGCCGATCAGCGGTTCGAGCAGCCAGCGCAGCCAGGACGGCTGCGCGCGGAAGTGGTACGTGAATTTCACTTCGGTCGAACCCGGCGTGTGTTCGGTGAAGTTCCAGCTGCCGCTGAAGCGTTCGAGCACCTTCGGCCCTTCGACCATTTCGACGGCGGCGACCTGCGGCGGGCGGTACGAGATGTAGCGCGACACCATCGTCGCGCCCGACTGACTGCGGCAGAACGCGTCGACGCCGACGTCGGCCGTCGTTTCGTCGAGCAGATAGGCGTCGGTGAGGAAGCTGTCCCATACGAGCCGCCGCGCGTAGTCCTGCGACCACGTGAAGAGGCGTCTGCGATCGACACCGACGGTCCGGCTGACTGAGATCCTCATGATGGCGGGCGCCGTGGCGCGGATTGGGATGAAATCGAGTGTAACCCGCCAATGCCGCGCGTTTCGTCAGACTTCGTCAAGTCGAGCGCGTGCTCGATTGACCTTCTGCGGGAATTCCCCTACGATCGATTCCATGCCTTCGGGACAGACCCGAAGCGTTTCAATCTCTTGAGGGAGCCTCATGAGTACGCAACAGAACCGGCGCTTCGATGCGCTCGTTTTCATTGGTCGTTTCCAGCCCCCGCATCGTGGTCACCTGAACGTGCTGAAGTCGGCACTGAGCCGGGCCGAGCGCGTGTGCGTGCTGATCGGGTCGACCGACAAGCCCCGCACCATCAAGGATCCGTTCTCGTTCGACGAGCGCTGCCAGATGCTGGCTTCGCTGCTCGAGCCGTCCGAGCGCGAGCGCGTGACGGTCGCGCCCGTGCAGGATTCGACGTACAACGACGGCGACTGGGTGCGCTGGGTGCAGGATGCCGTGGCCGCCGCGCTCGGCGACGTCGCGCAGCGCAAGGTCGGGCTGATCGGCCACGAAAAGGACGCCACGTCGTATTACCTGCGGATGTTCCCGCAATGGGAGCTCGTTGACGTCGATGCGACCGAAGACATCTCCGCCACCGAAATCCGCGACCAGTATTTCGCCGAACGCACCAACAGCTTCGTGCAATGGGCCGTGCCGGAACCCGTGTTCGGCTGGCTCGAGCATTTCCGCACGCAGCCGCAATTCGCGCAGCTGAAGGCCGAGGCCGAATTCATCGCCGCGTATCGCAAGGCATGGTCGGCCGCACCGTATCCGGTCACGTTCGTGACGGTCGACGCGGTGGTCGTGCACTCGGGCCATATCCTGCTCGTGCGCCGGCGCAGCGAACCGGGCCGCGGCCTGTGGGCGCTGCCGGGCGGGTTCGTGAACCAGGACGAACGGCTCGACGCGGCGTGCATCCGCGAATTGCGCGAGGAAACCGGCCTGAAGCTGCCGGAGCCCGTGCTGCGCGGCTCGATCAAGGATCGCCAGGTGTTCGATCATCCGGCCCGCTCGCTGCGCGGCCGCACGATCACGCACGCGTGCCTGTTCAACTTCCCGACCGGCGAGCTGCCGCGCGTGAAGGGCAGCGACGACGCCGACAAGGCGCGCTGGGTGCCGCTCAACGAATTCGCGCAGATGCGCAACGTGATGTTCGAGGATCACTTCGAGATCGCGTATCACTTCCTGGGGAAGCTGTGACGCGCTGATTCCCCGGATTCCGGTCCGTCGCGACAGACGCGGCGGCACTTCAACGGCCTAGAGGAGCTCTAGCCATGCAAAACGATCCCGGCGGCTTTGCCGCGGTTCTCGCCAATCCGATCCTCAACACGGATTCGTACAAGGCTTCCCACTTCCTGCAATATCCGCCCGACGCGCAGGCGATGTTCTCGTACGTCGAGTCGCGCGGCGGCCGCTACGACCGCACGCTGTTCTTCGGCCTGCAGATGCTGCTGAAGGAATATCTGTGCCGGCCCGTCACGCACGCGATGATCGACGACGCCCGCGATTTCTTCGCGGTGCATGGCGAGCCGTTCAACGAGGACGGCTGGCGCCATATCGTCGAGCACTACGACGGCTACCTGCCCGTGAAGATTCGCGCGGTGCCCGAGGGTTCGATCGTGCCGGTGCACAACGTGCTGATGACCGTCGAATGCGACGACCCGAAGGTGTTCTGGCTCGCGTCGTATCTGGAGACGATGCTGCTGCGCGTGTGGTACCCGGTGACGGTCGCGACGCGCAGCTGGCACCTGCGGCAGACGATCCGACGCTTTCTCGAGAAGACCGACGACGATCTCGCGCAACTGCCGTTCAAGCTGCACGACTTCGGCGCGCGCGGCGTATCGAGCGCGGAATCGGCCGCGATCGGCGGCGCCGCGCATCTCGTGAGCTTCATGGGTTCGGACACGGTGCTCGGCGTGCTGGCCGCGAACCGCTTCTATCGCGAGCCGATGGCCGCGTATTCGGTGCCGGCGGCCGAGCACAGCACGATCACGTCCTGGGGGCGCGAGCACGAAGCCGATGCGTATCGCAACATGATCGCCCGCTTCGGTCTGCCCGGCGCGATCGTGTCGGTCGTATCGGACTCCTACGATCTGTTCGCCGCACTCGAGATGTGGGGTGGCGAGCTTCGGCAAGCCGTGATCGATTCGGGCGCGACGCTGGTCGTGCGTCCCGATTCGGGCGACCCCGTCGCGATCGTGTTGCAGACCGTGCGCGCGCTCGACGCATCGTTCGGTTCGTCCGTGAACGGCAAGGGACGGCGCGTGTTGAACCATGTCCGCGTGATCCAGGGTGACGGCGTCGACGAGCTGTCGATCGACGCGATTCTCTCCGCGCTCGACGACGCAGGCTATGCGGCCGGCAACGTCGTGTTTGGCATGGGCGGCGCGCTGCTGCAGCAGGTGAACCGCGATACGCAGCGCTTCGCGATGAAGTGTTCGGCGATCCGTCGTGGCGACGTATGGCACGACGTCCGCAAGGATCCGGTCACCGATCAGGGCAAGCGCTCGAAGAAGGGGCGGCTCACGTTGCTGCGCAATCGGCGCACGGGCGAATACCGGACGGTGACGCTGCCGGTCGCATGGGACGATCGCGCGCTGGAAGGCGAATGGGACGAGGCGCTCGAAACGGTGTTCGATACGGGGAGAATGCTGGTCGATACGACGTTCGCCGAGGTGCGGGCGAGGGCGCACGCGGCGCAAATGTGAGGGCGACGGCGGGGCGTTCGTGCGCTCCGCCGCCGTGGATGTTCATCGGTCGCCGGCCAGTGTGCGACCGCTGCGCTCCGCCGCACGCGTTGCCTCCATCGCCCGCGCCAGCGCATCGAACACCGCCGGCCCCTTGCAGCGCGACACGTTGAAGCGCATGAACGACGTCGCGCCGTGCGACGCACTGAACACGTTGCCGGGCGCGAGCACCACATCGTGGTCGAGTGCATGACGCGCCACGCGCGCGGCATCGAGCCCGTCGGGCAGTTCCGCCCATACGAACAGGCCGCCGCGCGGTTCGGTCCAGATCCCGAGCCCGGCGCGCGCGAGCCGCCGGATCGTTTCGCCCATCGCATCGGCCAGCTGCGCACGCAGGCCGTCGAGATGGCGCCGGTAGGTGCCGTCGATCAGCAGCCGGTGCACGATGTTCGCGCCGATCTGCGCATTGCCGAACGACGTCGCGAGCTTCAAGTCGACGAGCGCGTCGATCCATTCGGGGCGCGCCGCGACATAGCCGCAGCGGATTGCGGCCGACAGCGTCTTCGAGAAGCTGCCGATCGACACGACGCGCGACAGCCCGTCGAATGCCGCGAGGCGCGGCGCGGGCGTGCTCTCGAAATCCGCGAAGATGTCGTCCTCGACGATCAGCAGGCCGTGCTCGGCCGCCAGCGTCAGCAGCCGGTGCGCGACCGGCGGCGCGAGCGTCGCGCCGGTCGGGTTGTGCAGCGCCGCGTTGGTGATGTACAGGCGCGGCCGATGCTCGGCAAGCACCTGCTCGAAGCGTGCGAGATCGGGGCCGTTCGGCGTGTACGGCACGCTGACGATGCGCGCGCGATGCGCGCGCAGCAGCGCCTGGAAGTTGAAGTAGCACGGATCGTCGAGCACGACGGTGTCACCCGGCTCGAGC
>NZ_QTQA01000042.1:0-42040 GCF_003853825.1 Burkholderia sp. Bp9012
CTTCGGCCTCGCGCGTTCGTCGAACACGACGCCGGTCGTCGTGATGCGTTTCGAATCGGAGACGCAGGAAGGGCTCGCGCGCATCCAGGCGGACTTCCGCCGCGTGCTGACGGCCGCGAAGCCGGACGTCAAGCTGCCGTTCTGAGCCTGGGCGGCCTGCGGGCCGCCGCCGGCGCGACGATGGTCGAAGGATCGTCGCGCCATTCCCGAAAAGCGGCGCACGCCGACGGCGTGCGGCCGCTTTTTGCCTGTGTGGTCCCCCGGGCGCGATAAAATCGCGTCTTTATGCCTGTCGCCGGCCGTCCGCCGGCGTTTTTTCAGCGTGCAAAAGATTCTGATCGTGCGCGTGTCGTCGCTGGGCGACGTCGTGCACAACATGCCCGTGATCGCCGATATCCGGCGCCGCCACCCCGACGCGCAGATCGACTGGCTCGTCGAGGAGAGCTTCGTCGACCTCGTGCGGCTCGTCGACGGTGTGCGCGACGTGCTGCCGTTCTCGCTGCGCCGCTGGCGCAAGAAGCCGCTCTCGGGTGCGACGTGGCGCGAGATCCGCGCGTTCCGCAAGCGCCTCGCGGCCGAGCAGTACGACCTCGTGATCGACTGCCAGGGTCTCATCAAGACGGCCTGGGTCGCGAGCTGGGCGCGCGGCCCGCTCGCGGGCCTCGGCAACCGCACCGACGGCGCGGGCTACGAATGGCCGGTGCGCTTCTTCTATCGCAAGCGCGTGCCGATCGCACCGCGCACGCACGTGGTCGAACGTTCGCGCCAGCTGGTCGCGGCCGCGCTGGGCGACCCGGCGCCGACGCCGGCGGATCCGGTCGACTTCGGCCTCGATACGCGTGCGGCGGCGCTCGCGGTCGCGGCGCTCGGCCTGAACCTGCCGGTGCCGTACGTGGTGTTCGTGCATGCGACGTCGCGCGCCGACAAGCAGTGGCCGGACGCCGCCTGGATCGAGCTCGGCCAGGCGCTCGTGCGGCGCGGCGCGTCGCTCGTGCTGCCGTGGGGCAACGACGCGGAGCGCGCGACCAGCGAGCGGCTCGCGAAGGAGTTCGGCGCGGCGGCGATCGTGCCGCCGAAACTGTCGCTGCCGGCCGTCGTCGGCCTGATCGACGGCGCAGCCGCGACGGTCGGGGTTGATACAGGTCTGGTTCACATCGCGGCCGCGCTGAAGCGTCCGACGGTCGAACTGTACAATTTCGCGACGGCCTGGCGCACCGGTGGCTACTGGTCGCCGAACGTCGTCAACCTCGGCACGGCGGGGCAGCCGCCGTCGATCTCGCAGGTGAAGGCGGTGCTCGCGGGCTTCGGTCTGCTGTGATGCCCGTCATGCCTGCCCTGCCCGTCACGCACGCGAACCGATCATGAGCGAATCCCAGATCATCGAAGTCCCGTCCGCCGACTGGAGCGGACACAACCTGTCGGCGCCGCGCGAGCAACTGCTCGCCGCGGTCGAGGAAGGCAAGGTGCTGTATTTCCCGCACCTGCGCTTCGCGATCGAAGGCGGCGAGGAAGCGCTGCTCGATCCGGCGCTCGCCGATCCCAAACGCAAGAACATCAGCCTCGCGCCGAACGGCGGTGCGCTCGCCGGCGTGCTCGGCGACAGCGTCACGCAGTCGGCCGTGCGCGCGCTGGTCGCGCGCTTCCAGCAGCAGGCCGGCACGCTCGTCGACGGCCTCTTTCCCGAATATCGCGGCAAGCTGCGCGTCGCGCCGACGAGCCTGCGGCTGATGCAGGTCGAGACGCGCCAGACGTCGTGGCGCAAGGACGACAGCCGGCTGCACGTCGACGCGTTCCCGTCGCGGCCGAACTACGGCGAGCGGATCCTGCGCGTGTTCACGAACGTGAACCCGGCCGGCCAGCCGCGCGTATGGCGCGTCGGCGAGCCGTTCGAGGACGTCGCAAAGCGCTTCCTGCCGAAGATCCGGCCGCAGTTCCCGGGTTCGGCGTGGCTGCTGAACCTGCTGCACGTGACGAAGTCGCCGCGCAGCGCGTACGACCACCTGATGCTGAACCTGCACGACAGCATGAAGGCCGATCTCGACTACCAGAAGACGTGCCCGCAGCAGACGATGCCGTTTCCGCCGGGCAGCGTGTGGATATGTTTCTCGGATCAGACTTCGCACGCTGTGATGTCCGGCCAGTTCATGCTCGAGCAGACCTTCTTCCTGCCGGTCGACGCGATGGTGCGTCGCGAATGCGCGCCGCTCGGGATTCTCGAGCGCCTGCAGGGCAGGGCGCTGGTTTGAGCGCGCACCGCATCCTCCGCGGTGACGGAGTCCGCTCATGCTGAGGGCGATCTATCGCGCGCTGTGGTGGCTCGTTGCACCGATCGCGGTCATCCGGCTCTGCGTGCGCTCGCGCAAGGAGCGCGGCTATCGCGAGCACATCGGCGAGCGCTTCGGCCACGTCGTCGGCCGTTCACCGGACGATCGCGCGCCGCTGATCTGGGTGCATGCGGTGTCGGTCGGCGAGACGCGCGCCGCGCAGCCGCTGATCGACGCGCTGATGCGCGCACGTCCCGACGCGCGCATCCTGCTCACGCACATGACGCCGAGCGGCCGCGCGACCGGCGAGCAGATCTTCGGCGACCGCGTGCTGCGCTGCTACCTGCCGTACGACATGCCGGGCGCGGTGCGGCGCTTCCTGCGCGCATGGCGGCCGACGCTCGGCCTCGTGATGGAAACCGAGGTGTGGCCGACGCTGATCGACGAGTGCCGCCGCGCGGACGTGCCGCTCGTGCTGACCAACGCGCGGATGTCCGCGCGCTCGCATCGGCGCGCGGCGAAGTTCGGCGCGGCGACGCGCGACGTGTTCGGCGGTTTCTCGCGCGTGCTCGCGCAGAGCCCGGCCGACGCGGAGCGGCTGACGTCGCTCGGCGCGCGTAACGTGACGGTGCTGGGCAACCTGAAGTTCGACATGACGACGCCGCCGGAGCTGGCGGCGCGCGGCCACGCATGGCGCGACGCGATCGGCACGCGGCCCGTGTGGGTCGCAGCAAGCACGCGCGAGAACGAAGAGGCGCTGGTGCTGCAGGCATTTGCGGCGATGAAGACGCCCGGTGCGCTGCTGATTCTCGTGCCGCGTCATCCGCAGCGTTTTGCCGAAGTCGAGGCGCTCGTCGCGCGCAACGGATTCAAGTGCGTGCGGCGTTCAGCGTGGGGCGCGGACGCGGCGGCGCTCGCGGCCGGCCGGCCCGCCGCGGCGGAACCGCTGCCGGCCGACGTGACGGTGCTGCTCGGCGATTCGATGGGTGAACTCGGCGCGTACTACGCGGCCAGCGACGTCGCGTTCATCGGCGGCAGCCTGCTGCCGCTCGGCGGGCAGAATCTCATCGAGGCGTGTGCGGTCGGCGTGCCGGTGCTGATCGGCCCGCACGTGTTCAACTTCACGCAGGCGACCGCCGATGCGGTCGCGGCCGGCGCGGCGATGCAGGTCGCGGATCCGCTCGATCTCGCGCATGTGCTCGACGCGCTGTTCGCCGATCACGCGCGCCGTATCGCGATGGGCGCGGCCGGTGCCGCGTTCGCGTCGCGTCATCGCGGCGCGACCGCGCGCTCGGTCGACGTGCTCGCGGCGTTGCTGCCGCCGGTCGAGCGCGGCAGCGGCGCGATGCCCGGCGCAACGGACGCGTCGGAAGCATCCGGCGACTGAGCGGGCGGCGCAAGGCCGCCCCGGGCAGGCGAGGCGGCAGCGGGCCGCCGCGCCGCCGTTCACACCGTCAACAATCCCTTCTTCTCGATGAACGCGACGACGTCCGCGAGGCCTTCGAGCGCCTTCAGGTTCGTCATCACGTAAGGCCGCTCGCCCCGCATCTTCTTCGTGTCCGAGGCCATCACGTCGAGGTTCGCCCCGACGAGCGGCGCGAGATCGGTCTTGTTGATCACGAGCAGGTCGGATTTCGTGATGCCGGGGCCGCCCTTGCGCGGAATCTTCTCGCCGCCGGCGACGTCGATCACGTAGATCGTCAGGTCCGACAACTCGGGGCTGAACGTCGCCGCGAGATTGTCGCCGCCCGACTCGATGAACACGATGTCGGCGTCCGGAAAGCGCGACAGCATCCGGTCGACGGCCTCGAGGTTGATCGACGCATCCTCGCGGATCGCCGTGTGCGGGCAGCCGCCCGTCTCGACGCCCATGATGCGTTCCTCGGGCAGCGCGCCCGCGACCGTCAGCAGGCGCTGGTCTTCCTTCGTATAGATGTCGTTCGTGATCGCGACGAGGTCGTAGCGCTCGCGCATCGCCTTGCACAGCATTTCGAGCAGTGTGGTCTTGCCGGAGCCGACGGGGCCGCCGATGCCGACGCGCAGCGGCGGCAGTTTCTTCGTGCGGCGGGCGGAGGAGGGAGCGGGTGCGTTCATGGTGTGGGTCGGGTTCAGGAGCGGAACAACCGCGAGTACTGGGTTTCGTGCCGCGCGGACAGGATGCCGAGCTGCGGCGCGAACGTGTTGATGGCGTCGGGTGGTGTCGCAAGCGCGCGGCGTACGGCCGCGTCGATCGCGCCGCGCAGCGCGACGATGATGCGCTGGCCCGCGAGCTGGCCGAGCGGCACGGCCTTCAGCGCGGCCGACGTCTGGTTCTCGACCCAGCCGAATGCGTACGCGGCGAGCGTGGCGTCGGCACCGGCGTCGTGCGCGGCGGCCGCGTAGGCGAATGCGGTCGGCAGTGCGACCGGCGACAGCGACGCGAGCGTCGCGCGGCGCGCGGCATCGCCCCATTCGAGCGACGCGCAAAGCTGCCCGAGCGACCAGCCCATCTGCTCGGTCTCGCGGCGTAATTCCGCCGATTCGCGGCTCGCGACGAACCATGCGTTTTCGCGCGCGAGCGCGTCCGCGTCGTGCGCCTGCCAGCGCGCGAGCTGGTGCGCGAGGAACGGCAGCTCGCCGTGCGCGAGCACGTCGGTCAGCCCGCTGGCGATCCAGTCGCGCGCGGTGTCGGCGTCGCGGATCAGGTTCGCGTCGAGCGCGGCTTCGAGTCCCTGCGAATAGCTGTACGCACCGATCGGCAGCGCGGGCGACGCGAGATGCAGCAGCGCGACGAGTTCAGTGGTGGTCATGACCGTGGTGGCCGTGCGAGCAGCCCGGACCATGCTGGTGATCGTGATCGTGCGAGTGGCCGTGGTGTTCGCCGAATACCTGCTGCGCGAGCGCGTAATCCTCGGCGAACGTGGCATCGTGCCCGTGCTTGTGGCCGCCGCCGTACGCACCGGCTTCCGGCTGGAATGGTGCGCTCGCTTCGTCGACCTGCGTGCCGAGCCGGCGCAGCATGTCGGCAAGCACCGGATCGGCTTCGAGCTTCAGATAGCCGTCGCCGATCTCGACCGGCGTGTGACGATTGCCGAGGTGATACGCGGCGCGCATCAGCGTGAGCGGGTCGGCCGCGCGCACGAGCAGCACGGTCTCGGGCGCCGCGGCGATTCGCACGAGCGCGCCGTCGTCGGCGACGAGCACGTCGCCGTCGCGCAGCACGGTGCCGCGCGGCAGCAGGACCGCGACGTCCTCGCCCGTGTCGAGCGTCGCCGCGAGGCGGCTCTTGCAGCGGGCGTCATAGGCGAGCGTGAGCGTCGGCGCACGCGCGACGAGCGACGCGGCGAGCTTCACGTTCGGGGCAATGCGTTTGTCGAGGGTGCGCATGGAGCGAAAACCGGAAATCAGAACAGGAAATAGCGCTGCGCCATCGGCAGCACCGACGCCGGCTCGCAGGTGAGCAGCTGGCCGTCGGCGATCACGTCGTAGGTTTCGGGATCGACGCTGATCGACGGACGCCACGCGTTGTGGATCATGTCGGCCTTCGTCACGTTGCGGCAGTTGCGCACCGGCACGATGCGCTTCGCGAGTCCGTAGCGTTCGGCGATGCCGGCATCGGCGGCCATCTGCGACACGAAGGTCAGCGACGTGCGCGCGAGTGCGCCGCCACGCGTGGCGAACATCTCGCGGTAGTGGACCGGCTGCGGCGTCGGGATCGACGCGTTCGGGTCGCCCATCTGCGCGACCGCGATCATCCCGCCCTTCAGGATCATCGACGGCTTGATCCCGAAGAACGCCGGCTCCCACAGCACGAGGTCGGCCCACTTGCCGGGCTCGATCGAACCGACTTCATGCGCGATCCCGTGCGTGATCGCCGGGTTGATCGTGTATTTCGCGACGTAGCGCTTCGCGCGGAAGTTGTCGTTGCGCGCGTTGTCTTCCGGCAGCGCGCCGCGCTGCACCTTCATCTTGTGCGCGGTCTGCCAGGTGCGGATGATCACTTCGCCGACGCGGCCCATCGCCTGCGAATCGGACGACAGCATCGACAGCGCGCCGAGATCGTGCAGGATGTCCTCGGCCGCGATCGTCTCGCGGCGGATCCGCGATTCGGCGAACGCGAGATCCTCGGCAATCGACGGATCGAGGTGATGGCACACCATCAGCATGTCGAGATGCTCGTCGAGCGTGTTGATCGTGTACGGGCGCGTCGGGTTGGTCGACGACGGCAGCACGTTCGCCTCGCCGCACACCTTCAGGATGTCGGGCGCATGGCCGCCGCCCGCGCCTTCGGTGTGATACGTGTGGATCGTGCGGCCCTTGAACGCGGCGACCGTCGATTCGACGAAGCCGGCTTCGTTCAGCGTGTCGGTGTGGATCGCGACCTGCGTGTCGGTGTCGTCGGCGACGGAAAGGCAGTTGTCGATCGCGGCGGGCGTCGTGCCCCAGTCCTCGTGCAGCTTCAGCCCGATCGCGCCGGCTGCGATCTGTTCGACGAGCGGCTGCGGCAGGCTCGCGTTGCCCTTGCCGAGAAAGCCGAGGTTGATCGGCCAGCCGTCGGCGGCCTGCAGCATCCGCTCCATGTGCCACGGGCCCGGCGTGCAGGTCGTCGCATTGGTGCCGGTGGCCGGCCCCGTGCCGCCGCCGAGCATCGTCGTGACACCCGACGCGAGCGCCTCGTCGATCTGCTGCGGGCTGATGAAGTGAATGTGCGTGTCGATGCCGCCCGCGGTCACGATCAGCCCTTCGCCGGCGATCACTTCGGTCGCCGCGCCAATGGCGATCGTCACGCCCGGCTGGATGTCCGGATTGCCGGCCTTGCCGATCGCGGCGATGCGGCCGTGCTTGATCGCGATGTCGGCCTTCACGATGCCCCAATGATCGAGGATCACCGCGTTCGTGATGACCGTGTCGGGCACGTCGGCGGCCACGCGCTGCGACTGGCCCATGCCGTCGCGGATCACCTTCCCGCCGCCGAATTTCACTTCCTCGCCGTAGGTCGTGAAGTCGCGTTCGATCTCGATCAGCAGTTCGGTATCGGCGAGCCGCACGCGGTCGCCCGTCGTCGGCCCGAACATTTCCGCGTATGCGCGGCGGCTCAAGCGTAATGTCATGTGCTGTTCCTGAAGAGCGGGGCGCGGCTTACAGCGGCCCCATCACCTTGCCCTGAAAACCGTAGACGGCGCGTTCGCCGGCCAGCTCGACCAGCTCGACGGTGCGCGTCTGGCCCGGCTCGAAGCGCACGGCGGTGCCGGCTGCGATGTTGAGCCGGAAGCCGCGCGCGGCCGTGCGGTCGAACGACAGCGCGTCGTTGACTTCGAAGAAGTGGTAGTGCGAGCCGACCTGTACAGGGCGGTCGCCGGTGTTCGCGACGACGAGCGAGCGCGTCGCGCGGCCCGCGTTCAGTTCGTGCTCGCCGTCGTCGGTGAGGATTTCGCCGGGGATCATGCGTGCTACCTCGGTCACGGAATCGGGTGGTGGACGGTGACGAGCTTGGTGCCGTCGGGGAAGGTCGCCTCGACCTGGATGTCGGGGATCATCTCCGGCACGCCTTCCATCACGTCGTCGCGCGTGAGCAGCGTCGTGCCGTAGTGCATCACCTCGGCGACGGTCTTGCCGTCGCGCGCGGCTTCCATCAACGCGGCGGTGATGAACGCGACCGCTTCCGGATAGTTGAGCTTCAGCCCGCGCGCGCGGCGGCGCTCGGCCAGCAGCGCCGCCGTGAAGATCAGCAGCTTGTCCTTTTCTCGGGGAGTCAGTTTCATGAAGGCAATCGTTCAGGAAAACGTAATTTTTATCGGTGCGCGGGGTTCCGGCCGGGGCGCGGGTCATCGTAGCACCGCGCCGTTTTTCGTGCGTCGTGTAGCCGTTATGTAAGCAGCAAGGCGCGTGCCATGTCGATGGAACGCGTCTCGATGCGCGATCGTGGTGCGCGATGCATGAATCGTGGGCAGGGTAGGCGGCGCGGCTGCGCCGAAACGGTGCGTGCCGGGCCGAGCGCTCAGGTCTGCCAGAGGCGCAGCGGCCGTGCGTCGACGCCGTGCACGAGCGGCCGCAGGTAAAGCCAGCAGTCGGCGAAGTGACGCTGCAGTGCTTCCATCGACGTCGATACCGCGCGCACCAGCACGATGCCCGGCGTCACGCAGGTCGCGCCCGCGCGCAGTGTGTCGTCGAACGGCATCCGCACGGCGAGCGCTTCGGCGAGCGCGGTATCGCACGCGGCGCCAGCCGCCCACAGCGTGCCGTACACGGGAAAGCCGGCGAGACCCTGCAGTGCGCCGCGCAGCGGATCGTGCGCGTCGAGCAGCGCGCGCTCGGTCCATAGCGGCCGTCCATCGGCATCGACGAGTGCCGAACCCGATGCGATGCGGCCCGCCGACCACGTTTCGCCGGCCGCCTGCCGGCCGAGCTGCGTCGCGTCCCAGCCGATCGCGCTCGCGCCGGCGCCGAGCGTTACCGTGAAGTCGAGCGCGGCGTGGGCCGCGTCGAAGAACAGATTGTTTTGCGGCAGCCAGTCGAGCTTCGCGTGCTCGCCGACCGTGATGCCGATGCGCTGCGTCGCGTCGAGCCCGTTCGACTTGTACCACTTGGTCGCGCCGGGTGTCGTCAGCACCGCGTGCGTGCCGTCGCCGAGCGTGATGTCGATGTCGAGTCGGTCGCCGCCCGCGACGCCGCCCGGCGGGTGAACGATGACCGCGTGACAGATCGCGTCGCCCTCCGGATACAGCGGCCGCTGGACGCGCAACGGGCCGTCGTGCAGCCGGTGGACGAGCGTCGTGCGCGCGCCGTGCCGTTCGAAGCCGAGTTCGAGACGGCCGCGCCACGACTTGGCGACGGCGGGGCGGGACAGCGGGGCGTGGGAGTCGAGGGCGGACATCGGCGGCAAGCGGGAAACGACGGAAACGGGCGCGAAGAACGTGGATGCTACCGGAACAATAATGCAGATGCCGCGTTCGTTGGAAGCGCGGCGTGCGGCCGCACCGCGAACCGGCCGCCCGTGCGCGCTGCCGTGCCGCCGCTCACACCGCGATCAGTTCGCGCACACCGTTCGTTTCCATGTCGCGCGCATCGCCGCCCGCGATGACCTCGCCGCGGCTCATCACCCAGTAATGGTCCGCGATCGAGCGCGCGAAGTCGTAATACTGCTCGACGAGCAGCACGGTCATTTTCGATTCGTCGACGAGCTGGCGCAGCGTGCGGCCGATGTCCTGGATGATCGACGGCTGGATGCCCTCGGTCGGCTCGTCGAGGATCAGCAGCTGCGGCTCGCTCATCAGCGCGCGGCCGATCGCGAGCTGCTGCTGCTGGCCGCCCGACAGGTCGCCGCCGCGTCGCACCCGCATGTCCTTCAGTACCGGGAACAGGTCGTAGATGCGGTCGGGCACTTTCGACGGCGCCTTGCGGCTCGCCGCGCCGACGAGCAGGTTTTCCTCGACGGTCAGCCGCGGAAAGATGTCGCGGCCCTGCGGCACGTACGCTAGCCCGGCCGCGACGCGCGCATACGGCGGCAGCGCGCCGAGCGCCGTGCCGCGCCACGACACACTGCCACTTTTCGCGGCGACCACGCCCATCAGGCAGCGCAGCAGCGTGCTCTTGCCGACGCCGTTGCGGCCGAGCAGCACGGTGAGCTTGCCGTCGTCGGCGGCCAGCGTCACGTTGCGCAGGATATGGCTGCCGCCGTAGTACTGGTTCAGTGCGTCGATCTTCAGCATTGGATTACCGTCCGAGGTAGGACTCGATCACCGCGTCGTCGCGCTTGACCTGGTCGAGCGTGCCTTGCGCGAGCACCGCGCCTTCGGCCATCACCGTTACGCGGCCCGTGTCGCCCGCGAGCGCCGCGACGAATTCCATGTCGTGTTCGACGACCATCATCGAGCAGGTGCCGCGCAGCGTGTTCAGCAGCTTCGCGAGTTCCATCGTCTCGTGGTCGGTCATCCCGGCGGCCGGCTCGTCGAGCAGCAACAGAGCCGGGCGCTGCATCAGCAGCATGCCGATCTCGAGCCGCTGCTTCTGACCGTGCGACAGCTCGCCGGCCGCGCGATACGCGTCGCTTTCGAGGCCGATCAGCGCGAGCGTCTCCTCGATCTTCGCCTGTGCGGCGCGATCGAGCCGCGCGCGCAGCGACGCGAGCCAGCCCTTGTCGGTCTGCATCGCCAGTTCGAGGTTTTCCCACACCGGATGCTGTTCGAACACGGTCGGCTTCTGGAACTTGCGGCCGATCCCCGCACGTGCGATCTCGGGTTCGTTCATCCTCGCGAGGTCGATGGTCTGGCCGAGAAAAACCTTGCCCGCATCGGGTCGCGTTTTGCCGGTGATCACGTCCATCATCGTCGTCTTGCCCGCGCCGTTCGGGCCGATCACGCAGCGCAGTTCGCCCGCGTCGATCGCAAGCGACAGCTTGTTCAACGCGCGAAAGCCGTCGAAGCTCACCTCGATGTCCTCGAGGTAGAGGATCGTGCCGTGCGACGTGTCGATGCCGGGCGGCACCACGCGGCCCATCGATGCGGTGCCGCTGACGGCCAGCAGCTCGTCCTCGGCCGGTGGCGTGAACTGGTAGAGGGCCGTGCCGTTCATGCGCGTTTCCCCTTTGCGAGCAGCGTGTCCACGAGGCCCATGATGCCGCGCGGCAGCAAGAGCGGCACGAGCACGAAGATCAGCCCGAGAAAGAACAGCCAGTATTCGGCGAAGTACGCGGTGAAGAGGCTCTTCGCGCCGTTCACCGCGAAAGCGCCGACGATCGGACCGATCAGCGTCCCGCGCCCGCCCACCGCGACCCAGATCGCCATTTCGATCGAGTTGCCGGGCGACATCTCGCCGGGGTTGATGATGCCGACCTGCGGCACGTACAACGCGCCCGCGATACCGCACAGCACGGCCGACAGCGTCCATACGAACAGTTTGTACGCGAGCGGGCTGTAACCGAGGAACATCAGCCGCGTCTCGCCGTCGCGCACCGCGGTGACCACGCGTCCGAGCTTGCTGGTGACGATCGCGCGCGCGGCGATGAACGCGAGTACGAGCGTCGCGAAGGTCAGCAGCAACAGCACCGTGCGCGTGCCGGGCGACGTGACGGAGAAGCCTGCGATGCGCTTGAAGTCGGTGAAGCCGTTGTTGCCGCCGAAGCCCGTCTCGTTGCGAAAGAACAGCAGCATCGCGGCGAACGTCAGCGCTTGCGTGATGATCGACAGGTAGACGCCCTTCACGCGCGAGCGGAACGTGAAGAAGCCGAACACCCATGCGAGCACGGCCGGCACGAGCACGACCAGCGCGAGCGCCCACGCGAGATGCTGCGTGCCGCTCCAGTACCAGGGCAGCTGATGCCAGTCGAGGAACACCATGAAGTCGGGCAGGTCGCTGCCGTACTTGCCGTCGCGGCCGATCTCGCGCATCAGGTACATGCCGATCGCATAACCGCCGAGCGCGAAGAACAGGCCATGGCCGAGGCTCAGGATTCCGCAGTAGCCCCACACGAGATCGAGCGCGAGCGCGGCGATCGCGTAGCACATCAGCTTGCCGGCGAGCGTCATCGCATACGCTGACAGGTGGAACGCGCTCGACTCGGGCGCGACCAGCGCGGCGAGCGGCACGCCGACGCCGATCGCGACGCACAGCGCGACGAGGGCAAGCCATGCGCGGCGCGACAGCAGCGCGGGGCGGGGCGGCAGGCGGAGCGCGAAACCGTCCTCGGCACGCGCGGTTGCGGCGGGCTTCGGCGCGCCGGCGACCGGATTCGACAACGAATCGGTGATTGAAGTCATGTCAGGCCTCCGCGCTGCGTCCCTTCGGGGCGAACATGCCCTGCGGACGTTTCTGGATGAACAGCACGATCATCACGAGCACCGCGATCTTCGCGAGCACTGCGCCCCAGAACGGCTCGATCGCCTTGCTGACGAGGCCGAGCCCGAAGCCGCCGAGCACGGTGCCGGCGATCTGGCCGACGCCGCCGAGCACGACCGCCATGAACGAATCGATGATGTAGTTTTGCCCGAGGTCCGGGCCCACGTTGCCGATCTGCGACAGCGCGCACCCGCCGAGGCCCGCGATGCCCGCGCCGAACGCGAACGCATACGCGTCGACGCGCGCGGTCTTCACGCCGACGCACGCGGCCATCCGGCGGTTCTGCGTGACCGCGCGCACGAACAGGCCGAGCCGGGTCTTCGTCAGCACGCCCCAGGCGACGCACACGACCGCGAGCGCGAACGCGAGGATCGCGAGCCGGTTGTACGGCAGGATCAGGTTCTGCATCACGGTCACGCCGCCGCTCATCCACGACGGGTTCACGACCTGCACGTTCTGCGCGCCGAACAGCATGCGCGTGGCCTGGATCAGGATCAGGCTCACGCCGAACGTCGCGAGTAGCGTCTCGAGCGGGCGGCCGTACAGGTGCCGCAGCACGAGCCGCTCGAGCACGATGCCCACCAGCGCCGCCGCCGCGAACGACACCGGCACCGCAACGAGCGGATACCAGTCGAACGCGGCCGGCGCATAGCGCTGGATCAGCGTCTGCACGACATAGGTTGCGTACGCACCGATCATCAGGAATTCGCCGTGCGCCATGTTGATCACGCCGATCAGCCCGTACGTGATCGCGAGGCCGAGCGCCGCGAGCAGCAGCACGCTGCCGAGCGACAGGCCCGCGAACACGGTGCCCACGATCTCGCCGCGGCGCTGCAGCGTGTGCAATGCATCGAGTCCTTGCTGCGCGGCTTCGCGCACGCGCGCGTCCGGTTCCGCATGGCTGCCGTCGGCGTTCTGCGCGACGAGCGGGCGCAATTGCTCGATCATGTCGAGATCGTGGCGCGCGGCCACCACCTGCACGGCTTCGAGACGCTTCGCCGGATCGGCGTCGTGCAGCGCGGCGATCGCCCACAGTGCGTCGAGACGGCGTTTCAATGCCGGATCGGTTTCCTTGGCGCGGGCGCGCTCGATCATCGGCTTGAGCGCCGGGTCGGGCGACTTCAGCAGCGCGTCGATCGCGTCGCGACGCGCGGCGACATCCGGCGACGCGAGAGCGAGACCCGACAGCGCGCCCGCGATCTTCGTGCGCAGCAGGTTGTTCAGCATCACGGGCTGCGCGTCGCCGGCCGGCGTCGCGGCCTGCGTGAGCGCGTCGTGCGCGGTGTCGCCGGTCTGGATCAGCAGGTGTCCGTCGCCGGTCGCGAGCGCGTCGCCGGTCGACAGCGCATTGAGCAACGCGACGGCGCGCGGATCGGCATCGGCGGCGAGATGTTCGATCGCGGCCGTTTTCGCGTCGAAGTCGTCGCCGGCAAGCGCGGCGGTATCGGCCGCCGTCAGGGCGAACGCGGCGTGCGGCAGCGCGCCCGTCAGCGCGGCACAGGCGACGACCGCGACGGCGGCGCGGCGAAAGCGTGTAGGCATCGAGAAATCCTGTCGGGCGTGGGAAAGCGAATGCGTGCGGCGGTGCGCGAGCGGCGCGTTACCGCAATCGCGGCGGCGCGCCTGCGCCGGCCTGCGAACGGAGCGCCACGCCGGTGCGCGGCGCTCCGCATCGCATCAGGCGAGCGCCGCGCGCTGCCGGCGCAGGAACGCCGGGATCGAGCTGACGATGTCCGGCTTGCCCTGGTTGCCCGCGATGAACGGGCTCCACGGCTGCGCGCGCACGACCGTCTTCGTCTTCCACACGACGTTGAACTGCCCGTCGCCGCGGATCTCGCCGATCATCACCGGCTTGTGCAGGTGATGGTTGCCGTCCATCGAGAGCGTGAAGCCCGACGGCGCGGCAACCGTCTGTCCGATCATCGCGACGCGCACCTTGTCGACGTCGGTGCTCTTCGCCTTCTCGACCGCCTGCTTCCACATGTGGATGCCGACGTAGGTCGCTTCCATCGGATCGTTGGTCACGCGCTTCGCGCCGCCCGGCAGATTGTTCGCCTTCACCCACGCGGCGAACTGGTCCTTGAACTTCGTGTTCGTCGGGTTCTTCACCGACATGAAGTAGTTCCAGGCGGCGAGATGGCCGACGAGCGGCTTCGTGTCGATCCCGCGCAGCTCTTCCTCGCCAACCGAGAACGCGACCACCGGCACGTCGGTCGCCTTGATCCCCTGGTTGCCGAGCTCCTTGTAGAACGGCACGTTCGAATCGCCGTTGATCGTCGAGACCACGGTCGTCTTGCCGCCCTGCGCGAAGTTCTTGATGTTCGCGACGATCGTCTGGTAATCGCTGTGGCCGAACGGCGTGTAGACCTCCTGAATATCGGCGTCCTTGACGCCTTTCGATTTCAGGAACGCGCGCAGGATCTTGTTGGTCGTGCGCGGATACACATAGTCGGTGCCGAGCAGGAAGAATCGTTTCGCGCCGCCGCCTTCCGCGCTCATCAGGTACTCGACGGCGGGGATCGCCTGCTGATTCGGCGCGGCGCCCGTGTAGAAAACGTTGCGCGACATTTCCTCGCCTTCATATTGCACCGGGTAGTAGAGCAGGCCGTTCAGTTCCTCGAACACCGGCAGCACCGACTTGCGCGACACCGACGTCCAGCAGCCGAACACGCATGCGACCTTGTCCTGCGTGAGCAGCTGGCGCGCCTTCTCCGCGAACAGCGGCCAGTTCGATGCGGGGTCGACGACCACGGGCTCGAGCTTGCGGCCCATCACGCCGCCGCTCTTGTTGATGTCGGCGATCGTCATCAGCGCCGTGTCCTTCAGCGACGTTTCGGAGATCGCCATCGTGCCCGACAGCGAATGCAGGATACCGACCTTGATCGGACCCGTGCCCGCATCGGCCGCGTGCGCAAACGGACTCTTGCCCGCCAGCGCGAGTGCACCGGCCATCGAACCGAACTTCAGCAGACTGCGACGTTTCATCGAGTTCCCCTTGACGTGTTTGGTAGGCGTGCGCCATGACGGCGCCGGCATCCGACTAACGCAAGGCATGTGCCAGTCGCGCGGATGCACGCCGGGCGTGCCTGTGCGGGGTGGCGCGGGGCGTCGGCGTGGTGCGCGTGACGCGTCGTGCAGCATGCGCGATCCGTTGCGGTGCAGTCGCGCGGGCGCAATTGGTGCACGGTATGCGCCCGTGTCCGAGCGCGCACGTCACGCGTTGAGGGACGTGCGGAACGTGATGGATGCGCACGCATCCAGCCGCGTCGTGTCGTGTCGTGTCGTGTCGTGTCGGCGTCGCTGTGCGCGCGGGGGGAAGTGGAGTACGACGGCAAGCGCGAAGCGATCCGTTCGACGGGTGCCATGCTCGGGTGCTCGCCGCCGTTCGACATGAACACACGCGGATAGCCGACGGGCTGAAGCAATCGGGGGAGGGGGAACAGAGAAGCGGAAATGCAAACGGGCGCGCCATGCGCGCCCGTTCGGCGGATCGGGGCGATCGGCTGCAACGTGCCGGTCGCCGTGGCGGCGCGCGATGCGCCGCCGGGAAGGTCAGTCACTCAGTAACGCGGCACGGACGGATCGACGTCACGCGACCACGCGTCGATCCCGCCCTGCAGGTTGTACAGCTTCGTGAAGCCGCGCGATTCGAGGAACATCGCGACCTGGGCGCTGCGCATCCCGTGATGGCACACGCAGACGATTTCCGCTTCGTCGTCGAGCTCCTCGCTGCGCGCGGGGATCTGTTGCATCGGGATCGACACGCTGCCGGCGATCTGCGCGGTCGAGATTTCCCAGGGCTCGCGCACGTCGAGCACGAGCGGCGCGGGACGCGCCGGATCGCGAAGCCATTCCGCGAGCATCGCGGGTGTCAGGATCTGCATGGAAGCTCCGCCGCTCAGAACTTGAAGCGCGACGGCTCCATCGCGTTGACGAGGTGATTGACGTAGGTTTCGAACACGTCGGCGACACGGTACTGCTTGTCGTCGATGCGCGTGATGATCTGCGCCTTCATCACCGGACGGCCGCCGACGAACGCCGACAGGCGGCCGCCGATCTTCAGCTGTTCGAGCATCTGCTGCGGCACGACCGGCAGGCCGCCCGCGACGCAGATCACGTCATACGGCGCCTTGTCGGGCCAGCCGAGCGAGCCGTCGCCGAGCACGACTTCCGCGTTCGTCACGCCGTCGTTGCGCAGGTTGTCCGCCGCGAACTTTGCGATGGTCGGATCGATATCGACAGCCGTCACGTGCTGTGCGCGATGCGCGAACAGTGCGGCCAGGTAGCCCGAACCCGCGCCGATCACGAGCACGTTCTCGTGCTTCTTGACCGACAGTTCCTGCAGCACGCGCGCTTCGACGCGCGGGAACAGCATCTTGCTGGTGCCGCCGGGCAGCGGCAGCTCGAGGTCGGCGAACGCGAGATCGCGGTGTTCGGGCAACACGTAGTTTTCACGCTTGACGATCGACAGCAGGCCCAGGACGTCCAGATCCAGCACATCCCACGGCCGGATCTGTTGTTCGATCATGTTGAAACGCGCGTTTTCGATATTCATGGTGTGGTCACGCAGCCAGGTCGGCCATCAGCGGGGATAGAGAAACTTCGTGATTGTACCAAAGGGGGCGGCCGCGAAGCCTTCAGACGGCCTGCAACAGACCTTTATCCCTTGCTCTTCTTGATCTGCGCCTCGAATGCGAGGTCGAGCTTGCTCGCCTTGCGCGGCTTTTTGGGGCCGAATTCGTCGACGAACCTGACGAATTCGTCGAGCGGCAGCGGCTCGCTGCGCTTCTCGGCGGTGCCGCCGGAGCGGTCGACCAGATAGAACAGGCCGCCCGCCATCGCGACGGCCGCGAACTGCGGGTTGCCGGAACGCGTTTTGAGGCGTTCGACCGCGTTGGTTGCTTTGGTGGTGCGCATCGTGCGGATTCTTGCAGGGGCGTTGAGCCCCGTACTTTATCAAACCGGCCGCCCGCATGCGGCCGTGCGGCGTCAGACGGTGCGCGAGTAGCGTTGCCGCGGCGTCTGGCCGAGGTAGGCGTCGAACGCCATCGCGATGTTGCGCACGACCATCCGGCCGGCCGGGTGGATCGTCAGGCGGTCGCCGGCGATGGTCAGCAACCCGTCCTGCTCGAACGTGCGCAGCGCGTCGAGCTCGCGCGCGAAGTGATCGGCGAAGCGGATCCCGTGCGCGGCCTCGATATGCGAGAACGGCAGTTCGAGGTTGCACATCAGCTGGGTGATCACGTCCCGGCGCAGCCGGTCGTCGGGCGTGAGCCGCACGCCGCGCGTGATCGGCAGCCGGCCCGCGTCGAGCGCGGCGCCATAGGCCGGCAGGTCCTTCGCGTTCTGCGCGTAGACGTCGCCGACCTTCCCGATCGACGACACGCCGAAGCCGACCAGATCGGTATCCGCGCGCGTGCTGTAGCCCTGGAAATTGCGCTGCAGCGTGCCGTTGCGCTGCGCGCGCACAAGTTCGTCGGTCGGCCGCGCGAAGTGATCCATCCCGATGTACACGTAGCCGGCCTGGGTCAGCATGTCGATCGCGAGGCCGAGCAGCGCGACGCGCGTTGCGGGCGGCGGCAGCGTCGCGTCGTCGATCTGCCGCTGCATCTTGAACAGGTGCGGCATGTGCGCGTAGCCGAATACCGAGAGGCGGTCGGGCGCGAGTTCGATGATTGTCTCGAGCGTGCGCGCGAATACGGCGACCGTCTGGTGCGGCAGCCCGTAGATCAGGTCGACGCTGACCGAATGGAAGCCCGTCGTGCGTGCTGCCGACAGCAGGTCGGCCGTCATCGCGAGCGGCTGGATCCGGTTGATCGCCTGCTGCACGATCGGATCGAAATCCTGCACGCCCAGGCTCAGCCGGTTGAAGCCGATGTTGCGCAGGTGGACGAGCGTCGCGGGCGTGACCGTGCGCGGGTCGATCTCGATCGAGAACTCCGCGTCGGCGTCCGGTGCAAGCGCGAAGTGCTCGCGGGTGGCCACCATCAGCTCGGCCGTTTCGTCGTCGGACAGGAAGGTCGGCGTGCCGCCGCCCCAGTGCAGCTGCGTGACCGGGCGCGCGGGATCGAACAGCGCGGCCTGCAGCGCCAGCTCGCGCTTCAGTTGCTCGAGATACGGGCGCGCGCGGCGGCGGTTGTTGGTCGCGATCTTGTTGCAGCCGCAGTAGAAGCAGGCCGTGTTGCAGAACGGGATGTGGAAGTACAGCGACAGGTCGCTCGACGACGCGCCGGGATCGCCCGCGGCGCGCACGTAGTCGGCCGGGTCGAAATCGTCGCGGAATTGCAGCGCGGTGGGGTAGGACGTATAGCGCGGCCCGTTCGCGCCGTACTTCGCGAGCAAATCGGGACGGAACATTGTGTCGGCAGAACCGGAACTCATGATGGTCTCGCGCTTTTTAGATGCTTTCGAGTATATAAACGCGCGTTTCGGCTGCATTGTGTAATAACGTCGCAGCCGGCGGTGGCACAATGCGCAGTGGGCTGCCGCACGCTGCGTCCGGTTGCCGCACCGTTTTTTGTTGTTCGTGAGAGAGCCGAGTGTCCGTCGAAATGCCTGTCCGTCCGGCGCCCGCCGATGTCCCGCCGCCGCATGCGTGCCGCGAGGGGTGCGGCGCATGCTGCATCGCGCCTTCGATTTCCTCGCCGATTCCGGGGATGCCCGACGGCAAGCCCGCCGGCGTGCGTTGCGTGCAGCTCGGCGACGACCTGCGCTGCCGGATCTTCGGCCGGCCCGAGCGTCCCGCGTGCTGTTCCGGACTGCAGCCGTCCGCCGAGATGTGCGGTGCGTCGCGCGACGACGCGCTCGCGTGGCTGACGCGCCTCGAGGTCGCGACGCAGCCGGCGCCGGGCGCCGGCGCGGCCCGCTGACGCATTGCCCGCGCTGCCCGTCACCGGCACGCGCATGGAACCGGCGACATCCGCCGAAGCACTAACTTCGGTCCACGGCCCTGCTTGCGGCCGAGCCGGTAACCCGACGGACGCTTCGCCCGATACAGGAGATTGTTCAGCATGACCGCATCTTGCACGTCCGGCCGGCGCCGCTTCCTCGCCGCTTGCGCCGGCGCCATCGGCGTGTCGGTATCGCTCGCCGCCTGCGCGTCGACTTTCCCGTTCATCCCCGATCACTACACGTTCTCGCGCGGCGATGTGCAGAAAGCCGTCGCGCGCAAGTTTCCCTACCAGAAGACGGTCGCGCAGGTCGTCGACGTGTCGCTCGCCAATCCGGCCGTCAACCTGCTGCCCGACCAGAACCGCGTCGCCGTGCAGCTGGACGCGCATTTCGCGAGTCCGTTCCTGAGCGAACCGGTGAGCGGCAAGTTCATCGTGTCGGGCCAGCTGGCTTACGACGCGCCGAGCCGCTCGGTCGTGCTGAAGGCGCCGGCCGTCGACAGCCTCGTGCTCGACGGCAACGCGCAGATGTACGCGCAACAGGTCGGCGCGGCCGCCGGCCTGCTCGCGACGCAGGTGCTGACCAACTATCCGATCTACACGTTCAAGCCCGAACAACTGCAATTTGCCGGCGTGAACTACGAACCCGGTACAATTACGATTCTTACAAACGGCATACGCGTAGCGATCGTCGAAAAGTGACGGCGCACCGCGCGCGGCCGGGCGGGCCGCGACGGTGACGCGGCCCTTTCTTTCGACTACTTCGGAGTTGGGCCACGGATGGACTGGATCCTGATCTGCAAGGCATTGATCCTCGGCGTCGTCGAGGGGCTGACGGAATTCCTCCCGGTGTCGAGCACCGGCCACCTGATCGTCGCGGGCAGCTTCCTGAATTTCAACGACGCGCACGCGAAGACCTTCGACGTCGTGATCCAGTTCGGCGCGATCCTCGCGGTCTGCTGGGAATACCGGCAGCGGATCGTCTCCATCGTGTCCGGGCTGCCGAGCCGCCCCGACGCGCAGCGCTTCACGCTGAACGTCGTGATCGCGACGATTCCCGCGATCGCGCTCGGCCTGCTGTTCGAGAAGAAGATCAAGGCCGTGCTGTTCTCGCCGGTGCCGGTCGCGTTCGCACTCGTCGTCGGCGGCGCGATCATCCTGTGGGCCGAGGCGCGACAGCGCGAACGCCGCGAGCCGCCGCGCGTGCAGTCGGTCGATGCGCTCACGCCGCTCGACGCGCTGAAGGTCGGCATCGCGCAATGTTTCGCGCTGGTGCCGGGCATGTCGCGCTCGGGCTCGACGATCATCGGCGGGATGCTGTTCGGCCTCGACCGGCGCGTCGCGACCGAATTCTCGTTCTTCCTCGCGATTCCGATCATCTTCGGCGCGACGCTCTATGAAACCGTCAAGGACTGGCAGGCGTTCACGGTCGATTCGCTCGGCCTGTTCGCGCTCGGGCTCGTTGCCGCCTTCGTCAGCGCGTTCGTGTGCGTGCGCTGGCTGCTGCGTTTCGTCGCGACGCACGACTTCACCGTGTTCGCGTGGTACCGGATCGCGTTCGGCCTGTTCGTGCTGTTGGTGGGGTATAGCGGGTGGCTGAACTGGGCGTGATGCCGGTGCGGGGGCAAGGGCGCATCCAATAGAGAACGGCCCGACCGGTAGCAGATGCCGGTCGGGCCGTTTGTCATTGCGCGACGCGCGTTGTGTTCAGCCGGCGCGTTTGCGGAACACCAGGTCCCACACGCCGTGGCCGAGCCGCAGCCCGCGCCGTTCGAACTTCGTGACGGGGCGGTAGTCTGGGCGCGGCGCGTAGTCGGCAGCCGTGTTTTCGAGCGTCGGTTCGGCGCCGAGCACTTCCAGCATCTGTTCCGCGTAGTTTTGCCAGTCGGTCGCGCAGTGCAGGTACGCGCCGGGCTTCAGGCGCGATGCGAGGTGCGCGACGAGCGGCGGCTGGATCAGTCGGCGCTTGTGATGGCGCGCCTTGTGCCACGGATCGGGGAAGAAGATGTGCACGCCGTCGAGGCTTTCCGGCGCGAGCATGTGCTCGAGCACCTCGACCGCGTCGTGCTGGATGATGCGGATGTTCGGCAGGTCCTGCTCGCCGATCAGTTTCAGCAGCGCGCCGACACCCGGTTCGTGCACTTCGACGCCGAGGAAGTCGTCGCCCGGGCGGTGCGCCGCGATTTCCGCGGTCGATGCGCCCATCCCGAAGCCGATCTCCAGGATGCGCGGCGCGCGGCGGCCGAACACGGCGTCCCAGTCCGGGATTTCCGCCGCGTACGGGACGACGAAGCGCGGGCCGAGATCGTCGAGCGCGCGGCGCTGGCCGGTCGACACGCGGCCGGCGCGCGTCACGAAGCTGCGGATGCGGCGGCGGTGCAGCGGGTTGACTTCGTCGGCGCCGTCGGCGGCTTCGTCGGGAAGGGCGGCGTCGTCCGGCGGCAGGCCGGCTTCGTTCGGATCGTCGTGCATCATCGGTGACAGAGAAAGGCTTGGTTCGGGCGCGGGCCCGTCATGCGCAGCGGTGCTGCCAGATGAACCGGCAGACGGTACAAAAAAGCCGCCTTCGACGAGGCGGCTCTTGCGCAGGCTGCCGAGCAGCCGAAGGTGGAGCGGGCGATGGGAATCGAACCCACGTCATCAGCTTGGGAAGCTGAGGTAATGGCCATTATACGACGCCCGCAGAACGCGTAATTCTACAGGGTTTGGCGCTGATGTTGCAAGCAAGGCGTTTTTGGCGGCCTGCCTCGAAGCACGCATGGGCTCGGTGGTTGGGCGACGGATCCCTGGTACTGGCGTCAAGGATCGGCCGGAAGCGGTCGGTCATCGTAAGGCCGACCGGAACACGCAGGCGGCGCGCCAGCACGCAAGCCCTTGTCGAAAATAGACGAGTCGATGTCGGACGCATACAAGCCCCGGTGAAGCTTTCGAACTAACGTGACAGACCTTCTACCCGATCGTTAGTCTGGAGCCGACATGTCCGATTTCATCACCGTTCTGCGCAAAACCTGCCCGACCCCGGTCGTCGACGCGACCAAGTGGAAGCGCATCGGCGGCGATCCGCACACCGTGAACCTCAACGCCTACCTCTCGAAGGATGGCAGCAAGATCATGGGCACCTGGATCTGCACGCCGGGCAAGTTCGAAGTGAACTACGAGAAATGGGAGTACTGCCACTTCCTCGACGGCTACTGCATCATCACGCCGGAAGGCGAGGAGCCGGTGCACCTGAAGGCCGGCGACGTGTTCGTGATCGAACCCGGCATGAAAGGGACGTGGGAAGTGGTGGAGACGGTGCGCAAGTACTTCGTGTTTGCCTGAGCGGGCCTGTCGATTCGACTCGCGTACCAGCGCTGGTTGAATCGATGCGTTGAAACGCACCCGTACCCGTGCCGACGAGCAAGGGTTCAGTCGGGATCGCAAGCAGGGGATTCCGGCTCAACAAACTCGCTCCGGTTCGGAAACAACTCGCCGAGCGTGGCCGCACGCTCGGCCGATTCCGCTATCCCGTCGATCTCACCGATCGCGCCGGGTGTCTGCCGCTCAGGATAGGCGCTCGGCGCCATCCCGCACGCCCCGCCGAAATTTGCCCCCAAGGTGCGACGCATGGGCAAATCGGCAGGTCGACGCGATCTCCAAAATGCTCTTGTCCGGATACATCAGCATCCATGCTGCCGGGCGCTTCCTTGAACAGCCGCCGTTCCGCGAGCATGTCCCGCAAGTAGGTCAATCGTTTCGTGATCCGCGGCAGAACGGTGGTGATCGGAGGGGTGTCGAACGACCTTGCGGGGGTTAGGCGATGGGCAAAGAAGCGCGGCCAGTCCGGAGTCAATCAGAGCGCTCGCGTGCATCGCGATGTCCGCGCAGCACCGCCCGGCACGACGCGATTCGACAACGTCGGGGCGACGTTCACTGCTCGATGCTCAGGGCTTTTTCGATCGCGGCAATCAATCTGAATGCATCGTCTCGGCCGATCAGGAGGCCGCGACTGGTGTACTCGCAGCCGAACGCGTAGAAGCTAGGCAGAAGCGTGATCGCATCCTTCTGTCGATCGAAATCGACCTCGCACTTCGTCAACGGGAAGAATGGAGGGTCCTCGACGGTCGGCTGATACACGGCGTTCTCCTAATAGAGCTTGCGAGGCGGCAGCATGCGTTTCGCGAGCAGGCACTGTCTCGCGACGGCGCTGGCTTTCTTGCGCTTGCGCTCGGTAGTTGGCTTTTCATAGCCGGTGCGACCACGCAACTCGCGGATCAGGCCCGTCTTCTCGATGTTTCACCGGAAGCGCCGCAGCGCGACATCGACAGGTTCGTCGGGCTTGCGGATGATCGTCGTCATGCAGGTGCTGTTTCAAGACACGCGTGGCGGAACACTAGCCGAGCCGGGTCATGACGGCACTCGCGATCTCGTCGGATTCGAATTCGGAATATCCGGCGCTGATCGTCAATGCGCGCACTGCAGCGAACATCTGCAACTCGGGTTGGTGACGCAACGCAGAACCGGCGAGGCCGTCGTGCGGGACTGCGTCGGTACTGGAAATCTCTCGCCGTTCGATCAGGCGGAGGAGTTCATCGATAATCATTTCGTCATCCGAATCAGGGTGCAGCCGCGCTGCCGCGACAGGAAGCGTCAATGGGAATCTGCGAAGAGCGGTTGCTTGCCGCGATTGCCGTCGATGATCTGCTCCGCGTAGCGAACGGACGCGCGGCGCGCTTCGCCCGCCGATTCGAACGGTGCGTTGTCGAGCAGCCGGAATGTTTCGCTGCGGGTCAGCGTGTCGGTGGTGCCGCGCAGGCAGATCTTCACGGCCGCGTCGAAGCCGGCGTCGTAGTTGTGCGTATTACCGTTCAGCGACGGAGTGTGCGGGTAGATCAGCGGATAGATTTCGAAGCCACGATAGAGATGCATGCTCATGATGAACTCCTGGGTTCGGGCGCGACAAATCGCGTGGACGAACGCATCCGACCGGTATCACCGCGGCGCGGTGTGACGGGTGGGGTGAAAAGGACAGCAATGCGCGCGGGTAACGGAGGGTAACGGCGCGACGCAGCGAGAGGGTAGACGGCGGGGCGAGCGGCGAGTGGAGTGACGCGGGCTCGGACAAAAATCATCATACGCGCTTCGCGTCGGATGTCTATCTAATTCGCGGCCGTGCCAGTGGGGTGCGATGATTGGCGTCGAGGCGCGCGACGCGCCTCGCACGTGATGCGGCGGTCGTCCGCACGTCGACGCGGCACGGCGCGGTTCGGATGATGTCGAGCGAGTCGGATCCCTTCGCCGCATCGCGACGGTCGCGCGTCTGCACGACATCGCGCAGGCGCCTATGATGCAGCGATCCGCCATTCGCGCCGTCCGAAATGCGCGCATGGTCCGCAAACGCCGAACGTTTTCCCGGAACCCCGACCATGCGCATCGTCGACATCCGCGAGCAAGCGATCCTCGTTTCCCGCCATGCAGATCCGGCGCTTCCGTCGGGCGACCTGACGACGAGCGTCGTCGCGATCGTCACCGATGTCGTGCGCGATGGCCGGCCGATCACGGGTTATGGCTACGCTTCGGTCGGTCGTCATGCACAGGGCGGGCTGATTCGCGAACGGTTCGCGCCGCGTCTGCTGGCCGCCGCGGACGCCATCGCCGACGACGCCGGCACGAACCTCGATCCGTTTCGCGCATGGCGCGCGATGATGGCAGGCGAGAAGCCCGGCGGGCACGGCGAACGCTGTGTCGCGGTCGGCGTGCTCGACATGGCGATCTGGGATGCCGCCGCGAAGATCGCGGGGCTGCCCCTCCATCGCTTCGTCGCCGACGGGCTCGCGCGCAACGCGGCACCTCGCGTGCGTGTCTATGCGGGCGGCGGTTACCGCTATCCGCACGACGATCTCGCGCACCTGTCGGACGAGATGCGCCGCATCGTCGATCTCGGCTACACGCACGCGAAGATCAAGATCGGCGGCGCGGATATCGATGACGACAAAAGACGCATCGAAGCGGCCGCGGCGCGTCTTGCCGACAGTTCGCATCTCGCGGTCGATGCGATGAATAGGTACGACGCGACGAGCGGCCGCGCAGCCGTCGCGATGCTGGCACCGTTCGAACTCTGGTGGTTCGAGGACCTTTGCGATCCGCTCGACCTGCCGCTTCATGCGGACCTGACCGCGCAATACGCGCCGCCGGTCGCGGCCGGTGAGGCGTTGTTCTCGCTCGCGGAAGCGAAGCTGATCGAACGTTACGGCGGCCTGCGCCCGGACCGCGACGTCCTTGTGTTCGATCCGGTGCATTGCTATGGCCTGCCGGGCTATCTGCAGATCGTCGACCATTTCGTGTCGAACGGCTGGCGGCGCGATGCGTTCTGGCCGCACGGTGGTCACCTGTTCTCGTTGCACGTCGTGTCGGCGCTCGGGCTCGGCGGTGCCGAAGTGAGCCCGTTCGCGTTCCGCCCGTTCAACGGGCTGGCGGACGGCGAATCGGTCGACGCCGGCTACGCGGCCGTGCCACAGGCGCCGGGCATCGGCTTCGAGCGTCATGCCGATGCGTACCGCGCGTTTCGCGCGGTAGCCGGCTTGTGAACTGCGCGGCCGGTCTCGGCGCGCGTCGATCGCGAAGCGGACCGCGAACCCGAGCATCATCGCGGCGACGACGCGCCCGAGCACACACTACGTGAGCGCGCGGTCGAACCATGCGCGGCACGCCCGTGCGCCATAGGCGAGCCGCCGTCACCCGATCGCGTGCGCGCCGACCAGCAGCAACGCGCCGACGACGATCAGCAGCAGCGCGTGAATGCGCGTGACCATCACGCATATCGTCGACACGACCGCGATCGCCCGCGCGGGCCAGCCGCCGTCGAGCGCCTGCAGCAGCACCCAGACCGACGCGAGGATCATGCCGGCCGCGACCGGGCGCAGGCCTGCCTCGAGCGCGACCTGCCAGCGTGCGCCCTGGTGGCGCCGCCACAGATGCGCTGCGCCGTAGATCAGGAACGCGGTCGGCCCGAACAGCGCGAGCGTCGCGATGACCGCGCCCCAGAAGCCGGCCACCTGCCAGCCGATCAGCGTCGCGAGCAGCGAGCCGGGGCCCGGCGCCATTCGCGCGATCGCGAAGTCGTTCACGAACTGCGAGGCCGTCATCCAGTGATGCACGTCGACGACCTGCCGCTGGATGTCCGCGATGATCGTCTGACCACCGCCGATCGTCGCGATCGACAGCGGTGCGAATACGCCGAACAGGGCGGCGTAGCGTGACGAGGCAGTCATCGTTCGTCGCTCCCGACGATGGATGCGGCCGCGCGCCGGTATTCGAGCGCGACGCTCAGCGCGCCGGCGATAAGTACGGTCCATACGAGCGGCCAGTGCAGCACGGCCACCGACACGAACGTGAGCGCCGCCACCGCGAACGGCAGCGCGCGACGCGGCAGCCGGCGCACCGCGGTGATCGCCATCGAGATCGACAGCCCGATCGCCGCGGCGGCCGCGCCCGCGAGCGCGACGTGCGTGAGCGTGAAGCGCGTCAGCGTCGAGAACGCGACGCCGAACAGCACGATCAGCACGGCCGGCGGCGCGATGATGCCGGTGAAGCCGGCCACCGCGCCGCGCCATCCGGCCAGCCGGTAGCCGATCCAGATCGCGAGGTTCTTCACGTTGACGCCCGGCAGCGCCTGCGACAGCGCAAGGCCGTTGAGGAACGCTTCCTCGTCGAGCCAGCGCCGCTCGTGAACGAAGTCGCGCATCATGCGCCCGCTCAGCCCGCCGCCGAAGCTGGTCAGGCCGATCTGCGCGAACGCGATGAACAGTGCGAGGACGCCGGGCGGCGGGGCAGGGCCGTCGGATGGCGCGGGTGTGATCGGGTTGCAGGGTGAAGACATCGGGCGGACGGGGCGCGGCGGGTGGGCAGTCGCCCATCGTAGCAAGCGGCACCTGTCGGCACGCTGACATCGCGCCGACGACGATGTCGGTGCCGCCCCACCGACGTGCAGACGTCGAAGCCGCGGCTCGGCTACGCGCGCACGACCGTCACGCCCGCGGCCTCGATCGGCTCGGTCAGCGCTGCATCGGTTTCCCGTTCGACCACGATCGCTTGTGCGAGCGTGAGTTCGCCGATCGCGAACTGCGACGCCGCTCGCAGCTTGGATTGCGAAGCCAGCACGATCGTCTCGCCGGCGCGCCCCGCGAGTGCGCGCTTGATCGCCGCTTCCTCGAAGTCGCCGGTGCTCAGCCCCGCGACTGGATGAACGCCGGTCACACCCATGAAATACAGGTCCGCGTGGATGCGCGAGATGCCTTCCATCGCCGCGGCGCCCACCGCGACGATCGAATGCTTGTACAGCCGTCCGCCGATCAGGATCACGTCGATCGACGGATGCGCGGCCAGTGCGACGGCGACGCTGGGGCTGTGCGTGACGATCGTCGCGCGCAGGTCGGGCGGCAGCTCGCTGACGAGCAGTGCCGAGGTCGTGCCGCCGTCGACGATCGCGACCTGTCCGGGCGCGATCATCTGCGCGGCCCGGCGCGCGATGCGCCGTTTTTCCGCGGTTTCGAGCAGCTCGCGCTGCGCGAACGGCGCGACCGCCGGCGACGCCGGCAGCGCGCCGCCGTGCACGCGCTGCAGCAGGCCCTCGGCCGCCAGTTCGCGCAGGTCGCGCCGGATCGTGTCCTCGGACACGCCGAATTGCGCGCTCAGTTCGACGGCCAGCACTTGGCCGTCGCGGGCGAGCGCGTCGAGGATCGCTTTCTTGCGTTGGGTCGTCAGCATCGGGTTTGCACGAAATTTCTTGAAATTGCACGAATATGCACGCTACCATGAGTGCCGTCACTTGTCGAATGGGAGACCACCATGGCCGCAACGCGGGACCGCGTCCGCATCGTCGATACGACGGTGCTGTCCGATGACTGGTATGTGCTGAAGAAGGTGACGTTCGATTTCCTGCGCCGCGACGGCACGTGGCAGCGCCTGAGCCGCGAAACGTACGACCGCGGCAACGGCGCGACCATCCTGCTGCGCAACGCGAGGACGGGCGACGTGCTGCTCACGCGGCAGTTCCGGATGCCGGCGTTCGTCAACGGACACGACGGGATGCTGCTCGAAGCCGCCGCCGGCCTGCTCGACGACGCGACGCCCGATGCACGCATTCGCGCGGAGGCCGAAGAGGAAACCGGTTATCGCGTGCGCGGTGTGCGCAAGGTGTTCGAGGCGTTCATGAGTCCCGGCTCGGTGACGGAAAAGCTGCATTTCTTCGTCGGCGAATACGATGCGTCGCTGCGCACGGGCGACGGCGGCGGCATCGCGGAGGAGGGCGAGGATCTCGAGGTCGTCGAGATGCCGTTGCACGCGGCGCTGGATGCCGTCGAGCGGGGCGAGATCGTCGACGCGAAGACGATCATGCTGCTGCAGTACGTCGCGCTGCGGGAACCCGCGGGCGTGCGCGCCGCGGCTGCGTGATGTCGCGGCGCGGCGCCCGAACCGGCGTATGATCGCGCGACGCCACTCGCGCACCGTTCGACGCTTCCGCTGCTCCGTCATGCCGATTTCCGACTCGTCCGATTCCACCGATTCCAGCGATTCCAGCGCCGCTGCCGAGCCACTGCCGGCTCATCTGGTCGCGTCCGCCGTCGAGGCGCTCGCGCGCGCCGATGCGCTGCTCGTGACGGCCGGCGCGGGCATCGGCGTCGATTCGGGGCTGCCCGATTTCCGCGGCACGGACGGCTTCTGGCGCGCGTATCCGGCGCTGCGCCACGAGCGTTTCGAATTCCACGAGATCGCTTCGCCGCAGGCGTTCCGCGCACATCCGCAGCTTGCGTGGGGCTTTTACGGACACCGTCTCGGACTCTACCGGCAGACGGTGCCGCACGCGGGCTTCGCGATCCTGCGGCGCTGGATGGACGCGATGCCGAACGGCGGCTTCGTGCTGACGAGCAACGTCGACGGCCAGTTTCAGAAGGCCGGTTTCGATCCGGCGCGTGTCGCCGAGATTCACGGTTCGATTCATTCGATGCAGTGCCTGCGGCCCTGTTCGGACGACACGTGGGACGCCGCGCCGTTCACGCCCGATGTCGACACGGCCGCGTGCCGGCTGGTCGGCGAGCTGCCGCGCTGCCCGCGTTGCGGCGGCCTCGCGCGACCGAACATCCTGATGTTCGGCGACGACGGCTGGCTCGGCGAACGCTACGACGCGCAGGAGCGGGCCCTTCAGGACTGGATCGCGCAGGCGGGATGGGTGACCGTCGTCGAGATCGGCGCGGGCACCGCGATTCCGACCGTGCGTCTCTCGAGCGAACGGCTCGGTGCCGACGTGATCCGCATCAATGCACGCGAGGCCCATGCCCGCCGCGCGGACGTGATCGGGCTGAAGGGCAGCGCGCTCGCGACGCTCGTGGCGCTCGACCGTGCATGGCACGGCGGCTGAGCGGCGCGGGACGAATCGGCCGGCCGCGGCCGCGCGATCACGGCTGTGCGACGAGCGCCTGGACGAGCGCCGGCGCGATCGGCGAGCCGAGGCCCGTCACGTAGTCGTAGCCGCCCGCTGCATTGCAGATGCTGCCGCAAGTGCCGTTGGATCCGGTCGTGACGTCGTGATAGTCGCTGCCGTAGGCGTTTTTCCCGACCGTATAGAGCGTGTCGTAGGTGCCGCTCAGCGCGTGTTTGCCGGCCGCCGTGCGCAGCGAATTCGCGATGGCGACGAGCGCCGACCATTGCGGCGCGCCCGCGCTCGTGCCGCCGACCTGGAACCAGCCGGCCTGCCCCTGATAGGTGACGGAGTCGTACACCGCGAAGCCGCTTGACGGATTCGCGTCGTAGCTGACGTCGGGCACGCCGCGCTTGCCGGCCACCGGCACCGGCCAGCCGGTCTGCCCGGCCGGCTCGGCCTCGATCGAGCTGACGCCGCCGCCGCTGCCGCTCCACGCGGCCTCGCTGACGTAAGTGCCGGATGCGTCGGTGGACAACGTCGTGCCGCCCACCGCCACCACGTACGGCGACGCCGCCGGGTACTCGGTGCCGGTGCCGCTGTCGCCGGACGACGCGACGAACGTGACGCCCGATGTGTTGAAATGGCTGTCGAAGCCGGTCTCGCTGCCGAACTCGTTGCCGCCGAAGCTCATCGACACGACCGATGCGCCGCGCTTGACCGCTACGTCGACCGCGGCCATCAGGTCACTGAAGCTGGCCGACGCGGCCTCGACGAGCACGATCTTCGCCTTCGGTGCGATCGCATGCACCCATTCGACGTCGAGCGACATCTCGAGCGACCAGCCCGCGTCGGTCTTGGGTCGCGTGCCGCGCGCGTAGACCTTGGTGAAACAACCGTTCGACGAAGTGCAGGCCGGCAGCGAGAACGCGTTGCTGAACACGCCAAGATCGGCTTCGATCTTCGGATCGTCGTACGCGTCGACGATCGCGACGACCATCCCGTCGCCCTGGTTGGCGATCGAATCGAACCCGTACGCATGGCGTACGAGCACGGGTGTGAGGCCGGCCACCGTGGCCGTGCTGGCGCGCTGTTTCGTGTGGAACGGCGGGCGCGCATAGCCTTTCGGCGCGCGGTTGCCTTCGACGTAGGACGGGGGGCCGTTGTCCTCGGCGAGCGCGACGCTCGACGCGAGCAGCGACGCGCACAGTGCCGGAATCAACATGAATGACAGGCGGTAATTGTTCATTTTTCGAGCTTCCATGTCGATGGAGTGGGGGAGCGAAATGATTTTACGAAATCAGCAGAGCGAATTGCATTGAATATCGACCCGATTCGGGAATGTCTGGATTAGGGAAAACACGCGAAATGCCCATGAAGAAAGGCTTACATGGCTGGCGCGGGGCTGACTTTTCGAATTCTGGAAAATCTGATGAATAATCGATTCGTTTCCAACAATTTGTAATGACCTGCGTAATGCATTGGAAAATATCGAGCTCGGCGGTGCATGGAAATAATGAAATGCACGGTTCCGGCGCGACACCATCCGGTGCGCGCCGGGGGCCGGCCGGCATTGCCGTCGCGGCGCGATTCCGCATACAGTTCGGCGTAGGCCGCGCCCGCGATGCGGCCTCGTCAGCGAGGAGCTCCCTTGTTCTATTCGATCGTCGCGATCTTCGTCGGCGCCGGGCTCGGCGCATTGCTGCGCTGGTTCCTGAGCCTTGCGCTCAACGCGTTCTTTCCCGCCGTGCCGCTCGGTACGCTCGCCGCAAACCTGATCGGCGGCTACGTGATCGGCATCGCGGCCGTCGCGTTTACCACCCGCGTCGGGCTGCCGCCCGAGTGGCGGCTGTTCGTGATCACGGGCTTCCTCGGCGGCCTCACGACGTTCTCGACCTATTCGGTCGAAGTGATGACGCACGCGGTGCAGGGCGAATTGGGATGGGCGTTCGCGGTGGCTGCCCTACACTTGACTGGATCGTTCACGCTGACGGCGCTCGGCATGTGGACCGCGCGCGCGTGGTTCGCGGCAGCCTGAGCGCGCCGGCATCGGGAGGACGCGATGGACAGGGTTTTCTTGCGCTTCTACGTGCACGAGCAGCACCGGCTGCACTGGAAGCCGCTGTGGGAGTGGTTGCTGGAGGAGGGAAACCGGATGGGCGTCGCGGGCGGTTCCGCGTTTCGGGCGATGGCCGGCTTCGGCCGGCATCGGGTGCTGCACGAGGACCGCTTTTTCGAGCTGCAGGGCTCGCTCGCGATCGAGGTCGAGTTCATCGTCACCGAGGACGAGGCGCAGCAACTGCTCGAGCGGCTTGCGCGCGAGAAGGTGCGCGTGTGCTACGCGATGATTCCCGCGCGCTTCGGGGTGATCGACACGCTCGAGGTGTCGCCGGCGCAGGGGCCGGCAGCATAGCGCAACGCGTCAGATGCCGAACATCGTCAGCGACACGGCGGCGCGCGTGACGATCATCAGCAGCACCTGCACGATCACGAACAGCAGGATCGGCGACAGGTCGATGCCGCCCAGGTTCGGGATCACGCGGCGCAGCGGGTTCAGGAACGGCGCGGTGAGCTGGTAGAGGATCGGCATCGCCGGCGAGCGCGGATTGAGCCACGACAGCAGCGCCATCAGGATCGTCATCCAGATCACGAGATTGAGCGCCCACTTCACGACGGTGAGCAGCGCGACCACGACGAGCGTCGCGATCACCGAGGCCGGATCCAGGCCGGCCATCACGACCATCAGCACCACATAGACGAGCGCGGTGAGGAGGGCGGCGACGACGCTTGCCCAGTCGATGCCGCGCACGCCCGCGATCACGCGGCGCAACGGCAGCACGAGCCAGTTGGTCGCCTGCAGCACGGCCTGCGTGACGGGGTTGTACGGCGGCACGCGGACGGCCTGCATCCAGACGCGCAGAATCAGCGCCGCGCCGAACAGTGTGAAGACGGTATTGAGCAGAAAACGGGCGATCTCGCCGAACATCGTTGGCATCCTTTTTATACAGTCGGGTAGCGTGCGGCCGCCAACGCCGGATGGCGGCGCATCGGCCGACACCTTATCACGCCTCGTCTCGCGGCGGGGAGGGGTGCCCGGTCGTGCGCTCGAGCGACGTTTCGACGGCCTGCGCAAGCGCCGGCAGCGCGGCCGGCGGCGCCGCGCGCTTCGCCGCGAGCGCGACCGCGCGGCGGGTCATCAGCGCATACAGGGTCGCGTGGTCGCCGCCGCGCGCTTCGAGCAGCGCGAGCTGACGCTCGACGATGCCGGTGTCGCCGCGCGACACCGGGCCTGCCAGTGCGTTCGCGAGGCCTTTGTCGCGCGCGGTGGCGATCGTGCCGGCGAGCATCGGCAGCAGCGCGCGCAACGCCGCTTCCTCGTCGAAGCCGAGGCCGCGCCACAGCTCGACCGCTTCCGACAGCCCGCACAGCGCGAAGCTCGCCGCGTAATGCGCGGCCGCGTGATACAGCATTCGGCCGCCGGCCGGAATCGACAGCGGATGGCAACCGAGTGCGGCAGCAAGTCGCAGCAGCGTCGCGTGCAGCGCGCCGTCGGCTTCGAGCGTGACCGAGCAGCCGTCGATGCGGGAGAGATCGGCGTCCGTGCCGCCGAACAGGTAGAGCGGGTGGAAGCCGCCCGTGGCCGCGCCTTGGCGCTTTGCCGGATCGAGCAACTCGACCGCCGACGCGCCGCTGCAGTGGATGAGCGCCTGACCTGCCGCGCGCGCCGCGTCGAACCGCAGCGCGGCGGCGGTCGATGCGAGATGGTCGTCGGGCACGGTCAGGAAGATCAGGTCGGCGGCGTCGACAACCCGCTGCGGCGTGTCGACCGCCCGGCAGCCGTCGATGCGCGCGGCAAGTGCCGCGGCCGATGCCGTCGTGCGACTCGCGATCGCGATGACCGGAAAGCCGGCCGCCGCGAAGCGCAGGGCAAGGCAGCGCGCCAGGCGGCCGGCGCCGATGAAGCCGAGGCGGGGGAGAGCGGGGAGGGGCATGGCGGGTCACGCAGCGAAAACGGAGCAGACGTCAGTATCGCAGGAATGACGGGGCGGTCGTGGATCGGCGGCGATGCCGAACGGGGACGGCCTGGACGGCAGCGTTCGGTGCGGACAAGGTAAATTCGCGCGGCGATTTCGCCTCCGACGAAGATGGTCTAATCCGGCCCCAAATCGCGCGGGGGCTGTGTCCCGCCTGGATTGTCGGCGTCCTGTTTCAAATTTGTAATCGTTCATTACGGAAGCGTGCCGGCCGCGCTTACCGGATCCGGTAAGACTGACCGGCCGGCGCGTCGCGGTTTGGCTGCTCGGACGGAATCGCGGGACTCGCGGCGGGGATTGCCGGGCCTCGGCGCCCTGCTGCACGGTGGCCGCCGCCGCGTGGAATTGCAATTTGCAACAAATGCGCCATACGCGAGCGGTGGGTTTTCGCTACATTGCATCCATGCGACGTGCATGCCCGCCGTTGCCGACAGGAGCGTACAAATTACCGCTCCAGCAGGAGAATCGAAGTGAAAAAGCTCATTCCGTTCATCGCCGCCGCCGCGCTGGCCTTGGGGGCCGCAAGCGCCGCTCAGGCTCACGTGTCGATCGGGGTCGGCATCGGGGTCCCGATCGCACCTGCGTATCCCGTGTATGCACCGCCTCCGCCCGTTTATTACGCACCGCCCCCGCCGGTGTATTACGCGCCGGCGCCGGCCTACTATGCACCGCCCGCCGTGGTCGTCGGCGGCTACGGCGGCTACTACGGCCGTCCGTACTGGCGTCACGGCTACGGCGGCTGGGGTCACCACGGCTGGCGTCGTTGACGAATTCCGCGCGGCGGCCTGACCGCGCGCGGCAAAACGGCGCAACGTCCCTCGCGGGGCGTTGCGCCGTTTTTCATTTGGGGCGCGGGTGTGCGTGCGGCGGTTACGCCGCGTGGGCAATCAGGTCGCGGTAGCCGCCGACGATCACGCTGTACGAGAAATACGCGAACAGCAGCGCCGACGCGACGTGGCACGCGCGCATCATCCCTGCGCCCGCGCGCTTGCGGCCCTGGCTCGCGAGCGTGCACATGAAGAGCGTCCACGCGAGGCCGCCGAGGAAGAAGCCGGACAGGAACACCGACGCCGTCGCCGGCGTGGTCGCGCCGGCTTTCGCGATCAGCGCGCCGCCGACCGCCGCGAACCACAGAATCGCACTCGGCGACGACATCGCCAGCAGCATTCCGCGCACGAAGCTGCGCCGCGCGCTGGCACGCGGCTCCGGCGTGTCGTCCGCCGTGCCGTCGTGGCCGCTGCCGGCCGGCGCGAGCGCTTCACGCGCCATCTTCCACGTGAGGAACAGCAGCACCGCACCGCCGCCGATCCAGACGATCCAGCGCACGGCCTCGAACTGCAGCAGCACGGCCATGCCCGCGAGCGCGAGCGCCGCGTAGACGAGATCGCCGACGCACGAGCCGACGCCGAGCCAGAAGCCCGGCCGGAAGCCGTGCGACAGCGTCAGCGACAGCATCGCGACGTTGACGAGGCCGATGTCGAGACACAGCGACAGCGACAGGAAGAACCCGTCGGACAGCATCGAGGTGGGGGGAAAGCTCATCGTCGTTCTTGTCGGGTGCGTTCAAGGCGCGGACTTACAGTCCGATTTCCTGCCAGAGACGGTCGACACGCGCCTTCACGGCCGCATCCATCTCGATCGGGCGACCCCATTCGCGGGTCGTCTCGCCCGGCCACTTGTTGGTCGCGTCGAGCCCCATCTTCGAGCCGAGGCCCGCGACGGGCGACGCGAAATCGAGATAGTCGATCGGCGTCCTGTCGACCATCACGGTGTCGCGCACGGGGTCGACGCGCGTCGTGATCGCCCAGATCACCTCGTTCCAGTCGCGGATGTTGACGTCCTCGTCGACGACCACGATGAACTTCGTATACATGAACTGCCGCAGGAAACTCCACACGCCGAACATCACGCGCTTCGCATGGCCGGCGTAGCTCTTCTTCATCTGGACGATGGCCATCCGGTAGCTGCAGCCTTCCGGCGGCAGGTAGAAGTCGGTGATCTCGGTGAACTGCTTCTGCAGCAGCGGCACGAACACCTCGTTGAGCGCGACGCCGAGCACGGCCGGCTCGTCGGGCGGTTTGCCCGTATAGGTCGAGTGATAGATCGCGTCGCGGCGCATCGTGATCCGCTCGACGGTGAACACCGGGAACCATTCCTGCTCGTTGTAGTAGCCGGTGTGGTCGCCGTACGGGCCTTCGAGCGCGTGTTCGTATGCGGCGGCCGCGTTGCCGGCCGGCCGCGGCGGTGCGCCGGCCGGGGCAGGGGCGGGTGTGCCTTCCTGCGGATGGATGAAGCCTTCGAGCACGATCTCCGCGCGGGCGGGCACCTGCAGCGTATCGACGCCGGGCGTCAGGCACTTCGCGAGCTCGGTGCGGCTGCCGCGCAGCAGGCCGGCGAACTGATACTCGGACAGTGAATCGGGCACGGGCGTCACCGCGCCGAGTGTCGTGGCCGGATCGGCGCCGAGCACGACCGCGACCGGATACGGCTTGCCGGGGTTCTTCAGCGCGAATTCGCGGAAGTCCAGCGCACCGCCGCGATGCGCGAGCCAGCGCATGATCAGCTTGTTGCGGCCGATCAGTTGCTGGCGGTAGATGCCGAGGTTCTGGCGTGGCTTGTTCGGCCCGCGCGTGACCGTGAGGCCCCACGTGACGAGCGGCCCTGCGTCGCCGGGCCAGCAGGTCTGGATCGGCAGCTTGTTCAGGTCGACGTCGGCACCTTCCCAGACGATCTCCTGGCACGGCGGCGACGACACCGATTTCGGCGCCATGTCCCATACGGCCTTCGCGAGCGACAGCAGCTTGCCGGCGTCCTTCAGGCTCTTCGGCGGATCCGGCTCCTTCAGCGCGGACAGCAGCCGCCCGAGGTCGCGCAGCGAGCCGAGCGCGGCGTCGTCGCCCGCATCGACACCCATCCCGAGCGCCACGCGGCGCGGTGTGCCGAACAGGTTGCCGAGCACCGGGAACGCATTGCCGGGCGGCGCTGCGAACAGCAGCGCCGGGCCGCCGGCGCGCAGGACGCGGTCGCACAGTTCGGTCATTTCGAGCACGGGCGACACGGGCTGCGTGACGCGCCGCAGCTCGCCGAGCGCCTCGAGGCGCTGGATGAAATCGCGTAAGTCTTTGTATTTCATGAAGAAGGTCCGAGCCACCCGCAAGGCGGGCAGCGATGGGCGGGCGCAGCGGCCGGCTGCGGCCCCGAATCGACCGACGATTTTACCCGGGCGGCCGCTCGCACGCCCGGCGGAGAAAAAAGTCGACGGCGCGCAGAGCCCCTACGGCAGCGGGCTTGCGATCTGAAGGGCGATTCAAAATTACTTTTTGTTATGATTTTGAGGTTTTATAGTGTTGACGATCTATAAAACCCTGCTAGAATCCGCTCACATTGGTTGCAGGGTAAAAGGCTTCGAGCCGCCAATCACCGATCTTTGACGCAGCGCGTCACCGTCCGCCGAAACCTGCACGGCGTATTCGACGGCCTTTGTCGTAGTCCCAGCCAGCGCCACGAGACGCTGGTTTTTTTGCGTGGGTGCCACCGCGTATGCCCGCCTCGCCCAATGTGCGAAGGTGCCGGCCCTCTTACACCGTGGCCTCGAACGGTACTTATACCGTTTCCCCGATGCTTGCGCGTCCCAACCAAGGCGTGCGGCGTCGTGATTCCGCGGCGCGTTTTCCGTCTCGCCATCGAGCTGAGCGAGCCGCACGAGTCATGTTCATGGGAGATGATCTGAATGAACGCTTGGTTATCGTGGCGTCCTAGTGAGCAGCATGCACAAATCGTGCGCAACATGCTGCGTCGCGGGACGCGTGTCAGTCACCATCTATTCAGCGTTGTCGGCTGTCTCGCTGTCGCGGTCGCACTTGCCCTGTGGTTGCTGCCGACCGTGCGCGGGAATCTCGCCGCGAAGCTGATGCCGGTCGTATCCGCGGCCGTGCAGGCCGGTCCGGCCCGTCTGCTGACCGGCCATCCGCTGCCGAACTTCGCGCCTGCTGGCGCGCAGCCGCAGCAGGAAGACGCCCCGGAAACGGATGCGCTCGCCGTCGGTCTCGACGTCACGCCGGAAACCGCCGCGCAGAACGATGCGTCCGATCCGTCCCGTAGCGGCCCGTCGCCCGTCGCGCTGGCGAAACTGATCCCGACCCAGCGGGTCCCGGCCGATGCGCGCGACGATCGTGCGCTCGCGTCGAACCGCGAACAGGCGCTCGTCGCCACCTACCTGTCGCGCCGTTACAGGGTCGCGCAGGAGCCGCTCGGCCAGCTCGTCAAGGCTGCGTTCCAGACCGGCCGCGACGTCGGCCTCGATCCGCTGCTGCTGCTGTCCGTGATGGCGATCGAATCGGGCTTCAACCCGTACGCGGAAAGCGGTGTTGGCGCGCAAGGCCTGATGCAGGTCATGTCGAAGGTTCATTCCGACAAGTTCGAGTATTTCGGCGGCACGGACACCGCGCTGCAACCGCTCGCGAACCTGCAGGTCGGCGCGCTCGTGCTGAAGGACTGCATCGCCCGCGGCGGCTCGCTCGCGAACGGGCTGCGTCTGTACAACGGCTCGACCAACCCGGACGACACCGCCTACGGCTCGAAGGTCATGGCCGAGCGCGGCCGCCTGCGCGATGTCGCGCATGGCCGCAGCGTGCCGGTCAATGCGCCGCAGGCGCCGGCCCAGCCGTCGAAGCCGATCGTGACCGCGGCCGTGACGGCAGCAGCCGGCGGCGCCAAGCGCGTGCATGCGACGCTCGACGGCGCGCAGCCGATCACCGCGAAAGCGGCTGCCGCGCCGAAGGGCGCACCGCAGCAGGACGACGCAAGCGTCGACACCGCGAAGCAGTCGCACGGCGACCACTCGGAACTCGGCGCGTAACGTCCCGCGGCTCCGGCCAGACTCCAGCAAAAAGGCACCCGATTCGGGTGCCTTTTTCTTTTTTTGCGCGGGGCAACGGCCGGTGTGGCGGCCGGGAAAGCGGATCGGCGGTCAGTGCTGGCCGAACAGTGCCGCGAGCCGCTCGACGGCCTCTTCGAGGCGCGAGTAGGCGGTCGCATAGGACAGCCGGATATAGTCGCGCGGCGCATGCACGCCGAAATCCATGCCCGGCACCAGCACGACGCCCGCATCGTGCAGCATCGCGTGCGTGAGCGCCGCGCTGTCGCCGGCCGCGGGATGGGCGACGCCACCGCAGTGCGCATATACGTAGAACGCGCCGTCCGGCATCACGGGCACCGTGAAGCCGAGCTTCTCGAGCGCTGGCGCGATGAAATCGCGGCGACGCTTGAATTCGAGGCGGCGCGCCTCGTAGATGTCGAGTGTTGCCGGTTCGAAGCATGCGAGCGCCGCGTGCTGCGCGAGCGCGGACGGACAGATGAACAGGTTCTGCGACAGCTTTTCGAAGGTGCCGACGAGCGCGGGCGGCACGACGAGCCAGCCGAGCCGCCAGCCGGTCATGCTGAAGTACTTCGAGAAGCTGTTCACGGTGACGACATCGTCGCCGAACGACAGCGCCGACACGGGCGCCGCGTCGTAGCTGAGCCCCTGGTAGATTTCGTCGACGATCGTGAAGCCGCCGCGTGCGCGCACGGCTTCGACGATCCGCTTCAGTTCGTCCGGCTCGAGCGACGTGCCGGTCGGGTTCGACGGTGACGCGAGCAGCACGCCGCGCGTGTGGCTGCCCCAGCGCGTGCGGACGTCGTCCGCGGTGAGCTGGAAGCGCACTTCCGGGCTGCTCGGCACGAGCACCGGCCGACCTTCGGCCGCCGCGACGAAGTGCCGGTTGCACGGATACGACGGGTCGGGCATCAGCACCTCGTCGTCACGGCCGACCAGCGCGAGGCACGCGAGCAGCAGCGCTGCGGAGGCGCCGGCCGTCACGACGATCCGCTCGGGGCTGATCGTGAGGCCGTAGGCGCGCGCATAGTGCGCGGCGATCGCTTCACGCAGCGGCGCGATGCCGAGCGCGCTCGTGTACTGCGTGACGCCGCGGCGCAACGCGGCCGCGGCCGCCTCGACGACGGGCTCCGGCGCGGTGAAATCCGGTTCGCCGATGCCCATGTGGATAACATCGCGCCCGGAGGACTCGAGCCGCTGTGCCTCCTTCATCAATTCCATCACGTAGAAGGGCTGGATCGCGTCGACGCGTGCGGCGAGCGTGACGAGCGAATCGGCGGTGGTATTCATCGGTCGGGCGGGGCGGGGGAGAGAATGAAAAACGGGCGCTTGCGCGCCCGTGGACAAACAAACGGTATCAGCCGTTGCGGCGCGCCTGCGTTTCGGCGGGGCGCAGCTTCGCGGCGAGCTTGTCGAGCACGCCGTTGACGTACTTGTAGCCGTCGGAGCCGCCGAACGTCTTCGCGAGTTCGACCGCTTCGTTGATGATCACACGGTACGGCGTTTCGACATGGTGAGTGAGCTCGAACGTCGCGATCAGCAGCACCGCACGTTCGACCGGAGACAACTGGTCGATCGGGCGGTCGAGCGACGGCGTCAGCGCTTCGACGAGCGTCGCGTGCTCGCGGATCACGCCGTGCAGGATGGCTTCGAGCAGTTCCTTGTCAGCCTTGTCGTAACCGAGCGCGCCGCGCAGCTGCGCGTCGATCTCGCCGGAGGCCGCGTTCGACAGCAGCCACTGATACAGGCCCTGCGTCGCCAGCTCGCGCGATTGTCGGCGGGCGCTCTTCTTCATGCGCGCTCCTCTTCGTCTTCTTCCTCTTCGTCGTCCTCGTCGTCGTCGCCGAGCTGGTCGAGTGCCATCGTCAGGTTGGCCATCTCGACTGCGACGCGCGCGGCGTCACGACCCTTTTCGGTCATGCGCGCGACGGCCTGCTCGTCGTTTTCGGTCGTCAGGACCGCGTTGGCGATCGGCAGGTTGAAGTCGAGGCCGATGCGGGTGATGCCCGCGCCGCTTTCGTTCGACACGAGTTCGAAGTGGTACGTCTCGCCACGGATCACCGCGCCGAGCGCGATCAGCGCGTCGAACTGGCCGCTTTCCGCGAGTTTCTGCAGCGCGAGCGGGATTTCCAGTGCGCCGGGCACCGATACGAGCAGCACATCTTCACCGGAGACGCCGAGGCGCTCGAGTTCCTCGACGCACGCATCGGCGAGGCCGTTGCAGACGGGTTCGTTGAAGCGGGATTGCACGATGCCGATACGCAGGCCGTCGCCTTCGAGATTCGGTTGGTATTGTCCGATTTCCATGATCTGGTCCGTGGTGTGGATGAACGGTTATAGGGCGAAAGCGTCGTGGCGGGTTACGCGTGGGACGCCGGGCAGGACTTGGCTTCGCCGCCGGGCATCGGAATGAAGCCCGTGACTTCGAGGCCGTAGCCGGACATGCTGCCCAGCTTGCGCGGATTCGACAGCACCTGCATCTTGCTGACGCCGACATCGCGCAGGATCTGCGCGCCGATGCCGAACGTCTTGAAATCGACCGGCCGGCGCTTCAGCGCAGCGGCCTTTTCTTCCTCGTCGAACGCCTTGAAGACGTCGATCAGATGTTCCTTCGTGTCGCCGCAGTTGAGCAGCACGATCACGCCGAGGTCGCGTTCCGCGATCTCGCGCATCGCCGCGTCGAGCGTCCACGAGTGCGTCGAGATGCTCGTCTCGAGCAGATCGAGGACCGACAGCGGCTCGTGCACGCGCACGGGCGTATCGACGTCGGGCGACGGCGTGCCGCGCACCAGCGCGATGTGCGGCGAGCCGCTCGGCTGGTCGCGGTACAGCACCGCGCGGAACGTGCCGTGCGCGGTCTGCATCGTGCGCTCGGCGATCCGCTCGATGATCGATTCGGTGCGGCTGCGATAGTGGATCAGGTCGGCGATCGTGCCGATCTTCAGACCGTGTTCCTTCGCGAATTCGATCAGGTCGGGCAGGCGCGCCATCGTGCCGTCGTCCTTGATGATCTCGCAGATCACCGCGGCCGGCGTGAGGCCCGCGAGCGCGGTGAAGTCGCAGCCGGCCTCGGTGTGGCCGGCGCGCACGAGCACGCCGCCCGGCTGCGCCATGATCGGGAACACGTGCCCCGGCTGCACGATGTGCTCGGGGCGGACGTCGTGCGCGACCGCCGTGGCGATCGTGTGCGCGCGGTCGGCGGCCGAGATGCCGGTCGTCACGCCTTCGGCCGCTTCGATGCTGACCGTGAACGCGGTGCCGTACTGCGTGCCGTTGCGGTAGGTCATCAGCGGCAGGTGCAGCTGCTTGCAGCGTTCCTGCGTCAACGTCAGACAAACGAGGCCGCGGCCGTACTTGGCCATGAAGTTGATCGCTTCCGGCGTGACGAATTCGGCGGCGATCACGAGGTCGCCTTCGTTTTCGCGGTCTTCTTCGTCGACCAGGATCACCATCCGGCCGGCTTTCAACTCCGCGATGATGTCGAGCGTGGAGGCGAGCGTCATAAGGGGGCGAGAAAGAGGAAAGTGCGTATTTTACGCCAGCCGGGCGACGTTTCGGCTGGCACCGGCTGCGCGCGGCCGGCGAGCGCGCGGGAAAGCGGTGCGACCGGCCGTCGGGCCGGGCCTGCCCGGGCCGTCGCGGCCCGCCCGAAGACGGGCCACCGCAGGCCGGCCGAGCCCCGGCCGTGCGTCACGCTTGTTCGTTACGGCCGCCGAGGTAATCGAGCTTGCCAAGTTCGACGCCGCTGTGGCGCAGGATGTCGTATG
>NZ_QTQA01000043.1:0-41937 GCF_003853825.1 Burkholderia sp. Bp9012
ACTCGAACCTCCACGGTGTTGCCACCGCTAGGACCTGAACCTAGTGCGTCTACCAATTCCGCCACCTGGGCACGTTTTGCAGTAGCTGCTTGCTGCAAAGAAGTGAAATTATAGCGCCCCAATTAATTGTGTCAACATTTTTTTGCAATGCACTGCAAACCCGCCGCTGCGGCGCCTGCACGCGGCATTCGCGTCTTTTGGCAACACAGGCGGGTGATAGAATGATCCGTCGCCGTCACTATAGAACTGTCTGACGGACACTTCTATGTTGATGCCGTGCACCATCAGTCAACGCAACGAGAACAATCATCGACAAACCCTTGAGCAAATATCCGTACCCCATTCCGAGCCGTGAAGAAATTCTCGGCGTGCTGCGTACGAGCGACGCGCCGCTGGCAGCCAACGACATCGCCGAAGCGTTGTCGATCAAACGCCAGGAACGCGAAGGGTTCTTCCGGCGTGTCGCCGCGATGGAACGCGACGGCCAGATCCGCCTCGACAAGCGCGGCCACTATCAGCTCACCCATCCGTCGAATTTCGTCGCCGGCCGCGTGCAGGGGCATCGCGACGGCTACGGATTCGTGATCCGCGACGACGGCCAGGACGACCTGTTCTTGCCGAACGGCGAAATGCAAAAGGTCATGCACAACGACCGCGTGCTCGCGCGGATCGTCGGCTACGATCGCCGCGGCCGTCCGGAAGGCCATGTCGTCGAAGTGACCGAGCGCGCGAACAAGCGCGTGATCGGCCGCCTGCTCAACGAGAACGGCGCGCTGATCGTCGCACCCGAAGACAAGCGCATCGGCCACGACATCCTGATCACGCAGAACGTGAAGAAGGCGAAGGTCGGGCAGGTCGTCGTCGTCGAACTGACCGACTTCCCGAGCCGCCATTCGCAACCGCTCGGCCGCGTCGTCGAGGTGCTCGGCGACATCGACGATCCGGGCATGGAAATCGAGATCGCGGTGCGCAAGTACGGCGTGCCGCATGAATTCAGCCAGCCGGCACTCGATGAAGCCGCCGCGCTGCCCGACAAGGTGCGGCCGGCCGACCTGCGCTTCCGCGTCGATCTGCGCGACGTGCCGCTCGTGACGATCGACGGTGAGGATGCCCGCGACTTCGACGATGCCGTCTACTGCGAGCCGACCAAGGTCGGTCGCGGCGACGGCTTCCGCCTGATCGTCGCGATCGCCGACGTGTCGCACTATGTGCAGCCGGGCAACGGTCTCGATGCCGACGCACTGGAACGCAGCACGTCGGTCTATTTCCCGCGCCGCGTGATCCCGATGCTGCCGGAGAAGCTGTCGAACGGGCTGTGCTCGCTGAATCCGCAGGTCGACCGTTGCGTGCTCGCGTGCGACATGGTGATTACCGCGCGTGGCGAGATCAAGGCGTACCAGTTCTATCCGGCCGTGATCCATTCGGCCGCGCGCCTGACGTACACCGAAGTGGCCGCCGTGCTGTCGAACACGAAGGGGCCGGAGGCCGCGCGCCGCGCGGACCTGCTGCCGCACCTGCAGGATCTGTACGGCGTCTACAAGTCGCTGTTCGCCGCACGCCAGAAGCGCGGCGCGATCGACTTCGACACGACCGAGACGTACATCGTCTGCAACTCGCAGGGCAAGATCGAACAGATCGTGCCGCGTCAGCGCAACGATGCGCACAAGCTGATCGAGGAATGCATGCTGGCCGCGAACGTCTGCGCGGCCGATTTCCTTAAGCGCAACAAGCATGCGGGCCTGTACCGCGTGCACGCGGGGCCGACGCCGGAAAAGCTCGAGAACCTGCGCGCGTTCCTGCGCGGCATGGGCCTGTCGCTCGGCGGCGGCGAGAAGCCGCATGCGAGCGACTATGCGGCGCTGATGGCGCAGATTCGCGACCGGCCCGACGCGCAGATGCTGCAGCCGATGCTGCTGCGCTCGATGCAGCAGGCCGTCTACAGCCCGGACAACATCGGCCACTTCGGTCTCGCGTATGAGGCGTACGCGCACTTCACGAGCCCGATCCGCCGCTATCCCGACCTGCTCACGCACCGCGCGATCTACGCGATCCTGTCGGGCAAGAAGTACACGCCGAAGGCACCGGACGGCTTCGAGCTGAACACCGCGCTGTCGCCACGCGCCCGCGCGATGCAGCAGGCCGACGACGAAGCGCGCGGCCGTTCGCGCGTGAACACCGCGATCTGGGAAGAGCTCGGCCTGCATTGCTCGGCGAACGAGCGGCGTGCCGACGAAGCGTCGCGCGACGTCGAGGCCTGGCTCAAGTGCTACTTCATGCGCGACAAGCTCGGCGAGGAATACGGCGGGATGGTGAACGGCGTCACGTCGTTCGGCATCTTCGTGCAGCTCGACACGCTGTTCATCGAAGGGCTCGTGCACGTCACGGAACTCGGCTCGGACTACTTCCAGTACGACGAGATCAAGAACGAGCTGCGCGGCGAGCGCACGGGCATCCGTTATCGCCTGTCGGATCGCGTGCGCGTGCAGGTGAGCCGCGTCGATCTCGATGCGCGCAAGATCGACTTCCGCCTCGTGCGCGACACGCCGGTGAAGGCGCCGCGTCCCGCATCGGCGCCGGTTGCTGTCGGCAACGGCAACGATCGCGGCGGCCCGCGCGTGCGCTCGTTGCCGCCGGTGGAGGAAGCCGCGCCGCGTCGCAAGCGGACGGCCAGCGCACCGGCCGCCGCGGTAAACGACACGCGTGCGGCGAAGAAGAAGGGCGGCGTGGCGGCGAAGACGGCCGCGAAGAAGGTACACGCCCGCAAAAAGTATTGAGCGTTTGGGGCAGCGCACGCGCGTGCCCCTGCAGTATCGAGAGACGCCGCGTTCTACCGGTCACCGGCCGGCAACGCGGCGCTTTCCTTTTCCATGGATCGCGGCTGCGCCCATCGCGCGGCCGCACGTTTGATCGAAGGTTGTTCCAGTCATGTCACGTCTGAAGGTTCTTTACGGTTTTCATGCGGTGACCGCACGTTTGCGGCACGATGCGTCGACGGTTGCGGAGGTGCTGTACGACCAGACGCGCCGCGACCGCCGCATGCAGGACTTCCTGCACGCCGCGAAAGAAGCGGGCGTGCGGCTGATCGCAGCCGATGAAACCCGCCTGTGGGGTCTCGCGCATACCGAGCGCCACCAGGGCGTCGTCGCGCGCGTCGAGGACGTTCCGCTCGCTCAGAACCTGTCCGAACTGCTCGACGGCATCCAGGGTCCGGCGCTGCTGCTGGTGCTCGACGGCGTCACCGATCCGCACAACCTCGGCGCATGCCTGCGTGTCGCCGATGCGGCCGGTGCGCATGCGGTGATCGCCCCGCGTGACCGCGCGGTCGGCCTGAACGCGACCGCGGCGAAGGTCGCGAGCGGCGCGGCCGACACGGTGCCGTACATCACGGTCACGAACCTCGCCCGCGCGCTGCGCGAGCTGAAGGAGGCCGGCGTGTGGATCATCGGCACGTCGGACGAGGCGCCGGGGACGCTGTACGACACGAAGCTCGATGGTCCTGTCGCCATCGTCATGGGTGCGGAGGGCGAAGGCATGCGTCGGCTCACGCGCGACACCTGCGACGAAGTGATGAGTATCCCGATGGCCGGCAGCGTCGAAAGTCTGAACGTGTCGGTCGCGAGCGGCGTGTGCCTTTACGAAGCGGTGCGGCAGCGGCGCGTGAAGGGCTGATATACGGGCTGACCCACGCGGCCCGATGCGCGGGCCGTTACGCCCCGAACGACGCGTGCCGCCACTGCGCGCGGCGCGCGGCTCCCGGAACTCGCGGACCATGACCCTGTTTCGCCTCGGCGCATTGTGCGCCATCCTCGGCCTGCTGGCCGCCTGTACATCGCCGTCGCTGGTCGAGCGCGATACCTACTACGCCGATACGAGCCTGCACGCGCGCGGCGCCGATTCGCGGATCCGCTTTCTCGTGATGCATTACACCGAAAGCGACGAAGCGAGATCGCTGAGCACGCTGACGGGCGATTCAGTCAGCGCGCACTACGTCGTGCCGCCGCAACCACGCGTCGAACACGGGATGCCAGTCGTCTACCAGCTCGTTCCCGAATCGAAACGCGCATGGCATGCGGGTATCAGCGAATGGCAGGGCACGACCGAGCTCAACGCGGCGTCGATCGGCATCGAGAACGTGAACCGCGGCCCGCTCGATCCGCAAGACCGCACGTGGCAGCCGTATCCGCCCGAACAGGTCGATGCGCTGATCCGCCTGTCGAAGGACATCGTCGCGCGCTACGGAATTTTGCCGACGCGCGTGGTGGGGCACAGCGACATCGCGCCACAACGCAAGATCGATCCGGGGCCGCTGTTCCCGTGGCACGCGCTTGCGCAAGCCGGCGTCGGCGCGTGGCCGGACGATGCGACCGTAGCCGCGCGGCTAGGCGGTCGTGATCCGCACGCGCTCGTCGACGTGCGGGAATTGCAGCTGAAGCTTGCACGCTACGGCTATGACGTGCCAACCGACGGCGTGCTCGACGCGCGCACGCAACGCGTATTCTCGGCGTTTCAGATGCATTTCCGGCCATCCGACTATGCGGGCAACCCGGACGCCGGGACCGATGCGATCGCGCAAGCGCTGCTCGACAAGTATTTCCCCGCCACGCCACCTGCGGAGGACGGTGCCGCAACGGGCGCGCCCTGACGATCGATCAGGGCGCGCGGTGCCGCAACACGCACCGAAAAAGCCCGGGTCGTCATCCGAGTCCGGTAAACTGCCGGTTTTCCGCAATCCCGCTGTATTCCCACCCCATGACTCAAGACGAACTCAAACGCCTGGTCGGCCAGGCAGCCGCCGATTATGTGATCCAGAACGTGCCGGAAGGCGCCGTGATCGGCGTCGGCACCGGCTCGACCGCCAACTGCTTCATCGACGCGCTCGCGGCCGTCAAATCGCGCTACCGCGGCGCCGTGTCGAGTTCCATCGCGACGACCGAACGCCTCAAATCGCACGGCATCAAGGTGTTCGACCTGAACGAGGTCGAATCGCTGCAGGTGTACGTCGACGGTGCCGACGAGATCGACGCAAGCGGCGCAATGATCAAGGGCGGCGGCGGTGCGCTGACGCGCGAGAAGATCGTCGCGTCGGTGGCCGATACGTTCGTCTGCATCGCGGATGGCAGCAAGCGCGTGCCGGTGCTCGGCGCATTCCCGCTGCCGATCGAGGTCGTGCCGATGGCGCGCACGGCGATCGGCCGGCGCTTGGCCGCGCTGGGCGGCGTGCCGGTGTTGCGCGTGACGAAGGACGGCGAGCCGTACATCACCGACAACGGCAACGAAATCATCGACGTGAAGGGGCTGCAGATCACCGATCCGCGCGGTTTCGAAGCGCAGGTGAACGCATGGCCGGGCGTCGTGACGGTCGGCCTGTTCGCCGAGCGCGGCGCGAATCTGTGCCTGCTCGGCACGGCAAACGGCGTTGAAACGATCGTTTATCCCGATTAATCGAAACTGAATGAGAAGCAGTCCGTAATGGCGTCAGGATGCCGTAATGGATTGCATGTTTAAATTCGACGGAAAGCCCGGCCCGGCAAGCGCAGCGCGCTTTCCGGGCTTTTTTTGAAGCCTTATAAATCACCACATCAGAAAGAGGGATAACCCTGTCAGGTGTTTACCAGATAGCGAAATATCCCCGAACTCATCAACTTATAGATCATAAGAACAGTAGTAACCAGGGCCGGCGGAACTGCGGAGCAGGTGTTCGCAAATCGACGCACGGGGAGGTGTCATGGAGCAGGGCAAAGACCGGTCACTGGTCGCCAAAGTGATGGATGGGCTTGTCTCGGGTATCGTCGAAGACAAGTACGGCGGCATCTTGCCGCCGCAGGACGTGCTGTCGAAAGAGTTCGACGTGAGCCGTACGGTGATGCGCGAAGCATTGTCGATGTTGCTTGCGCGCGACATGCTCGACGTGCGTCCGAAAGTTGGTACGCGCGTTCGACCGATGCGTGACTGGCGCATGATCGATGAAGACGTGGTGAGCTGGCGGTTCCGTGCAAAGCCGGATCCGCAGTTCATGCGCGACGTCATCGAATTCCGGATGCTGATCGAACCGCGCGCGACCGCGCAGGCGGCCGTTCGTGCGACGGCGGTCGACATCGCGGGCATTCGTGAGGCATTCGAAGCGTTCAAGGTGTTGCAGCCGGGCGACCCTGGATACGACACGGCGGACGAACTGCTGCACACGCGGATCGTTCAGGCGAGCGGCAACCAGTTTTTCCAGCAGATGGCGGCCATCGTGCGCGGCGCGGTTCGCCTTGTGAATCCGCGCGTTGCGCAGAAGGAGGGGGCGCACGACGTCGCGGTGAAGGCGCATGCGCGCGTCGTCGATGCGATCGAACGCCGCGACCCGCGCGAAGCCGAAGCGGCTTCGCTCGCGTTGATCGATTTCAGCGCCGACGAGATTTCGCGCGATTTCTCCGTCGACGTACCCGTGCGCGCCTGAATCGACACGCGTCGCTTATCCGTGCGCCGGCGAGCCGTTTATCATGACGGCCGACCGGCAGCGTGCCGGCCACCGTCATACGACCGACACGGAAGATCCGGATGAACGACCTCGACAACCGCCCGGTGCGCTTCGGCATCGTCGGCGCAGGCAGCATCGCACGCCGATTCGCGCAAAGCCTCGCTCACGTGCCGGGTGCCACGCTCGCCGGCGTATGGGCACGCCGCGCCGACGCGGCAACCGCCTTTTGCGACAGCTGCGGCGGCGCGCCTGCCGCCAGCCTCGACGCGCTCCTCGCGAGCGACATCGACGCGATCTATATCGCGACGCTCCACGACAGTCACGCGCACTACGCGCAAGCGGCGCTGGCCGCCGGCAAGGCCGTTCTGTGCGAAAAACCCGCGACGCTGAACGCGACGCAACTCGACGCCGTGCTGGATGCGGCACGCGTTGCCGGACGGCTCTTCATGGAAGCGATGAAGCCGCCGTTCTTTCCGCTGTATCGTCAGTTGCGCGCGCACCTGCACGACGACCCGATCGGCGAAATCCGGCTCGTGCGCGCGGGCTGCGCGTCGTCGTCGGTGCCGGACGACCATTCCGTCTATCGACTCGACCGCGCCGGCGGCGCGCTGCTCGACATCGGGATCTACGAAGCGTTTCTCGCGGTCGACTGGCTTGGCGAGGCAGTCGACGTGCAGACGCTCGGCCGCATCGGCGCCACGGGCGTCGACGTGTTCGCGAGCCTGAACAGCCGTCACGCGAACGGCGGCATCGCACAGCTCTTTTGCGGGCTCGACGTGATGGGACGCGGTGACGCGCTGATCGCCGCGGCAGGCGGGCACGTGACGATTCACGAGAAGTGGTGGAACCCCGCGCGGGCGACGATTCGCTATGCGGATGGGCGCACGGTCGAACTCGATGCGCCGATCGATGGCGGTGGCCTGAACTACGAGACCGCGCATTTCTGCGACCTGCTGCGCGCCGGCGAACTCGAGAGCCCGATCATGACGCACGACCATTCGCGGCGAATGATTGCGATGACCGACGCGGCACGCGCGGCGCTCGGCGTGCGCTATTCGGGCGAGTAGGCGGGAAGGAAGGGAAGGCGGCAGCCGGGCGCGCAATCGCGGCCCGGCGGGAGGTGTTTCGTGATCAGTGCCGCGCGGGCAGCGACAGGCGCTTTTCGTACCAGCGCTGGACCCATTCGAGAATCTGGCACAGCACCCAGTAGACAGCGGCGGCGGCCAGGTACAGCGGCAGCGGCTGGTAGGTCGCCGCGATCACTTCCTGTGCGCTGCGCAGCAGTTCGGTCACGGTGATCACCGATACGAGCGATGTGTCCTTGATCAGGCTGATCAGGCTGTTCGACAGGCTCGGCACCGCGATGCGCAGTGCCTGCGGGCCGATCACGTAGCGCACCGTCTGCCCCCACGACAGCCCGAGGCTGTAGGACGCGAGCCACTGGCCGCGGTGAATGCCGTTGATCGCGCCGCGCATGCTTTCGGACATGTAGGCGGCGACGTTCGCGGACAGTGCGATCACGCCGGCCGGCGTCGGGTCGAGCGAGATGCCGAGGCTTGGCAGCCCGTAATAGATGACGAAGATCTGCACGAGCAGCGGCGTGCCGCGCATCAGGCTCACGTACGCGCGCGCGAGCCCCGCGAGCGCGTTGACCCAGATGCGTTCGAAGCCGTCGAGCGGCTCGCTTTGCCGGATGCCCATCATCGCGAGCACGACGGCGCCGAGCAGGCCGAACACCATCGACAGCACGGCGAACTTGACGGTCAGCACGGCACCCTGGGCGAGCACCGGCAGCGATTGGACGAGCAGGGACGTTGTCGACATGGAATACGAAGCGAATGCGTGCGCGAAAGCGCAATCATAAACCGGACCGATAAAACAAAGGGCAGCATCGTTTCGGATGCCGCCCTTTCCGGCCCGCCGTCAGGCGGGAAACAGAGGCGTGCTTACTTGATCGGCTTCGTCACGTCGATGCCGAACCACTTGTCCGAGATCTTCGTGAACGTGCCGTCGGCTTCGAGTTGCGCCATCGCGTCGCCGATCGCCTTCTGGAACTTCGGGTTGCCCTTCTTGAACGGGATGCCCGACGGGTTCGCCGAGCCGACGTTCGCGCCCGGGCGCAGCGGCAGTTGCGAGTTCTTCGTCAGGTACGCGAGCATCAGGCGGTCGTTGAGCGCCGCATCGAGACGGCCGGCGGCGAGGTCGCGCAGGTACTCCGGCGCGCCCGGGTACGTCTTCACGTCGACGCCGGGCACCGACTTCGCCATGTCCATGTAGTTCGTGCCGAGCGCGACGCCGAGCTTCTTGCCCTTCAGGTCGTCGAGCGACTTGAACTGGCGCGTGTCGTCCTTGCGCTGGATCAGCTGAGCGGACGAGTACGTGTACGCGGGCGAGAAGTCGAGCGTTTCCTTGCGCTTGTCGGTGATGCCGACCTGATTGGCGATCACGTCGAACTTGCCGGCCTGCAGGCCCGCGATGATGCCGCTCCATTCGGTCGTGACGAACTCGGTCTTCACGCCGAGCTTCGCGGCGACGGCCTTCGCGATGTCGACGTCGAAGCCGACGAGTTCACCTTGCGGATTCTTCGAGTTGAACGGCGGGAACGTACCTTCGAGGCCGACGCGCAGCGTGCCGCGTTGCTTCACCTCGTCGAGGAGGTCGGCCGCATGCGCGGTGGCGGCAGCGAACGACGTACCGATCAGGCCGGCGACCAGCAGCTTCTTCAGCAGCGAAATTTTCATCGTGTGGGCTTCCTTGCCCCAGCGGGGCGCTTGATTCTGAATGTGAGGTCGATCATAGCAAAAACGCAATCGATATCTAAATATCGTTTGATTATAGCTATATTACGCGGCGCGTTCGTGCGCGATCGCCTTCACGCATTCGGCGACGAGTGCAGGGCCGCGATAGATGAAGCCCGTGTACAGCTGGACGAGCGACGCGCCGGCCGCGAGCTTCGCGCGTGCGTCCTCGCCCGAGAAGATGCCGCCGACGCCGATGATCGGCACCGCGCTGCCGACTTCGGCATGCAGCTTGCGGATCACTTCGTTCGATGCGTCGAACACCGGGCGGCCCGACAGGCCGCCGGCTTCGTCCGCGTGCGGCAGGCCCTGCACGGCTGCGCGCGACAGCGTCGTATTGGTGGCGATGACCGCTTCGATCTTGTGGCGCAGCAGCGTGTCGGCGATTTCCTTGACCTGCTCGTCGTCGAGATCGGGCGCGATCTTCAGCGCGAGCGGCACGAGCTTGCCGTGCAGGTCGGCCAGGCGCTGCTGCTTGTCCTTCAGCGCGGCGAGCAGCGCGTCGAGCTCGCCCGCGCCCTGCAGCTGGCGCAGGTTCTTCGTGTTCGGCGACGAAATGTTGATCGTCACGTAGCTCGCGAACGGATACACGCGCTCGAGGCAGTACAGGTAATCCTCTGCGGCGCGTTCGATCGGCGTATCGGCATTCTTGCCGATGTTCAGGCCGAGGATGCCGCGATAGCGGGCGGCCTGGACGTTCTTCACGAACTGGTCGACGCCGTGGTTGTTGAAGCCCATCCGGTTGATCAGCGCTTCGGCCTGCGGCAGGCGGAACATCCGCGGGCGCGGGTTGCCCGGCTGCGGGCGCGGCGTGACCGTGCCGACCTCGATGAAGCCGAAGCCGAGCGCCGCGAGGCCGTCGATGGCCGCGCCGTCCTTGTCGAGACCGGCGGCGAGGCCGACCGGGTTGCGGAACGTGAGCCCCATCACCGTGCGCGGCGCATCGGGCACGCGGGCCGACAGCGCGCAGGCGAGGCCGGTGCGGCCGGCCGCGCCGAGCGCGCGCAGCGTGAGGTGGTGAGCGTCTTCCGCATCCATCTTGAACAGGGATGCGCGGGCCAGCGGATAGAGGGAACTGAACACGGGAATTGGGCGGACGGCCGGAATGAATGACAACCCGCTATTTTACCGGGAGTTGTGCGGCAAGGGCGGGCTTCGCTTCGTGGCGGCCCGCGGCGACGGTCGGCGTGCCGCGCGTCAGCCGCTTCATGGCCGGGACGGACGCGCGCCGCTCTCGTGCAACCGCGCCGGTGTCGCTCACGTCAGCCCGACCCGGAATGTCCACCCGGCAGCGGCGCGCGGGCGAGTGCCGCGTCGACCGGCGGCAGATCGACCCGATCCGGATCGAGCACTTTCCAGCGGCCGTCGAGCAACCCTTCGAGCGGATGGAAGTTTGCCTTGTAGGCCATCTTCGGGCTCTCGCGGATCCAGTATCCGAGATACACGTACGGCAGACCGAGGCTTTTAGCCTGTTCGATCTGCCACAGGATGTTGTACGTGCCGTAGCTCGTGTGCTGGTCGTCCGGCTCGAAGAATGTATAGACCGACGACAGTCCGTCGCCGAGGATGTCGATCATGCTGACCATGCGCAGCTTGCCGGGCTCGCCGCCCGGCGCGTCGAGGTCGCGGAATTCGACGAGGCGCGAATTGATCCGGCTCTGCAGCAGGAATTGCTCGTACTGGTCGCGGCTGTCGCGATCCATGCCGCCGCCCGCGTGGCGCGCCGACTGGTAGCGCATGTAGAGCGCGTAGTGCTCCTCGTCGTAGTGCAGCGGCGAGACCGTCGCGACGAGCGCGCGGTGCCGCTTCCACATCCGGCGTTGCGTGCGGGACGGCTTGAACGCGCCGACCGGCACGCGCACCGGCACGCAGGCGCGGCAGCCGTCGCAGTATGGGCGATAGGTGAACACGCCCGAGCGCCGGAAACCGGCCTTCACGAGCTCGGTATAAATATCGGAATTGATCAGGTGGCTCGGCGTCGCGACTTGCGAGCGCGCGACGCGGCCGTCCAGATAGCTGCACGGATAGGGCGCCGTTGCATAGAATTGCAGCGCCGAAAGCGGTGAAAGCGGCAGCTCAGTCGGGTGAGTCATGGGCAGCTCTCGATGCAGGGAGGGAGTGCCGCGCTAGCGCTCGATCCCGGAGGGGGCGGCCGGTTCTGCGGGGCCCGTCAGTGCGGCGAGCGCGCGCTTGTCGAACTGCCACGGAATCGGCGGTTCGGCTACCGCGCGGCGCACGTGAGCGACAAAGGCCTTGCGTGCGATCTCGCGGCCGCCGAGCGACGCTAGATGCGACGTATTCTGCTGGCAGTCTATCATCTCCAGCCCCTGCTCGCGAAGATGGGCAACGAGCGTCGCCAGTGCGATCTTCGACGCATCGGTGGCATCCGCGTACATCGATTCGCCGAAAAACATCCGTCCGAACGCGACGCCGTAGAGGCCGCCGACGCGGCGCCCGTCATGCCACGTCTCGATGCTGTGCGCGTTGCCGGAACGATAGAGCGACGTATACGCGTCGATGATTTCGGCCGTGATCCAGGTGCCGCGCTGCCCGCGACGCGGCGCCTGCGCGCACGCGCGCATCACGCCCGGAAAGTCGTGGTCGACGCGCACTTCCCACGCGGGGTCGCGCAGCACGCGCCTGAGCGTCTTGCGCAGCGACGGGGACACCTTGAATTCGGCTGGCACGAGGACCATCCGCGGGTCGGGGCTCCACCACAGCACGGGTTGACCGTCCGAATACCACGGGAAGATGCCGCGCAGGTAGGCCTCGATCAGGCGCGACGGTAGCAGGTCGGCGCTCGCGGCGAGCAGCCCCGGCGCGCCGGTCGCCGGACCGAGCGCGCGTTCGATGGGCGGGAACGGATCGTCCGGGCCGAGCCAGGGGACCATGGGGCGCGGGCTCAGCCGTTGCGCAGCGAGCGGAAGATATCGCCGGTATGCACGCCGTAGTCGCCGGCGGCGCGATCGGCGAAGAAGAAACGCAGCGTCTGGCTGACGGTCGGGAACGCGATTTCGTCCCACGGAATGTCGGCTTCGTCGAACAGCTTGACTTCGAGGCTTTCCTCGCCGGCCTCGTAAGCCGGATCGGTGAGCCGCGCCAGATAGAACAGGTGGACCTGGTGCACGTGCGGCACGTTGAGGAGCGTGAACAGGTTCTGCACCTCGACGCGTGCGCCGGCTTCCTCGAGCGTTTCGCGCGCGGCGGCCTCGGCCGTCGTCTCGCCCATCTCCATGAAGCCCGCCGGCAGCGTCCAGAAACCGTAGCGCGGTTCGATCGCGCGGCGGCACAGCAGCACCTGTTCGCCCCAGACCGGCACCGTGCCGACCACGTTACGCGGATTCTGGTAATGGATCGTGCCGCAGTGATCGCAGACGAAGCGCTCACGGTTGTCGCCCTGAGGAATGCGCGCGATGACTTCGTGACCGCAGACGGAGCAGAATTTCATGTCGAGTGGGAGGGACGAGGTGATGCGAGTGTATCACCGGGGCGGGGCATTCTTGAACGCGAGCGCATGCGCGCGGCGTGCGGTGCGAAGCACAACGTGTGATGCGCGGAATCGGGCGCCGAAAAACAAAAAGCCCGGCATTGAGCCGGGCTTTTTGCATGAATCGGGACGTTGGTTGCGGGGGTAGGATTTGAACCTACGACCTTCGGGTTATGAGCCCGACGAGCTGCCAGACTGCTCCACCCCGCGTCCGTCGAAGAAATGAATTATATGGACTATCCGGAACGCTTGCAAGCACTTTCTGACAATCGCGTCGCAATCGCCGGCGGGGCGCTTGCAGGGCCGGTACGGCAGGCGCGTGAGCTAGAATCGAGCGGTTTGCTTGTGTCGTTCATTCCTGCAGCGGGGTCGCGCGCGAATTGCGTCGGTGCCGTTGCAACACTTGACTACTGCATCGACGGATTCATGGACATCGCTCACGATCTGCAATCGATCGGCGCGCAGGAACAGGCGCTTGTGTTTCCCCATTTCGACCCGGCTCGCGCCTGGGCGCTCGGCAACCGGATGCATGCGCTCGCGACGTCGCGCGGTCATGCAATCGCGATCGACATCGTCACGTTCGGCCAGCCGCTGTTTTATGCGGCGCTCGCCGGTGCGACCCCCGACAACGCCGACTGGGTGCGCCGCAAGCGCAACGTCGTCGCGCATTTCCGCCGCAGCTCGTATGCGATCGGCCTGCGCATGCAGCAGGCCGGCGTCACGCTCGCCGAGAAGCACGGACTGCCGATCTCGGAATATTCGCCGCACGGCGGCGCGTTTCCGCTGACTGTCGCGGGGGCCGGCGTGATCGGCTCGATCACCGCATCGGGGCTGCCGCAGCGCGCGGATCACGAGTTCGTCGTCGAAGCGCTGTGCGCCGAGCTTGGGCAGGACTACGCCGTGCTGGCACTTGCAAGGAGCTGAGCGATGCAGCTTCCGGGTTACGCATGGCTCGCGATCGCGATCGTCGCGGAAGTGGTCGGCACGTCCGCGCTGCGCGCGGCGGACGGTTTCACGCGCCTCTGGCCGTCGGTGCTCGTCGTGGCCGGGTACGGCATCGCGTTCTACTGTCTGTCCCTCACGTTGCGCACGATGCCCGTCGGCATCATCTATGCCGTGTGGTCGGGTGCCGGCATTGTGCTGATCACGCTCGTCGCGATGCTGCTCTATCGCCAGGTGCCGGACCTGCCGGCCGTGATCGGCCTCGGGCTGATCATCTCGGGCGTCGTGGTGCTGAACCTGTTCTCGAAGATGCAGGCGCACTGAGCGTGCGCCCGCGATACGCCGGATGACACACATGACCGATGCCACTTCCGCTTCCGCGGAATCCGCCCAGCCCGATGTCCGCGCGTATGTCGCGAACCGCATCGGCTATCTTGCACTGAACCGGCCGAAGGCGCTGAATGCGCTGTCGGTCGGGATGATCCGGCTGATGCAGCAGGCGCTCGACGCGTGGCGCGACGACGCCGACGTGGTCGCCGTCGTCGTGCACAGCCCGCATCCTCGCGCGTTCTGCGCGGGCGGCGACGTGCGTTTCTTCCACGACGCCTGGCAGCGTGGCGACCGCGATGCGGTCGATACGTTCTTCATCGAGGAATACACGCTCAACCATACGATCTTCACCTATCCGAAACCGTACATCGCGTTGATGCACGGCGTCGTGATGGGCGGCGGCATGGGCATTTCGCAGGCGGCACGACATACGGGCGGCCTGCGTGTGGTCACCGACTCGACGAAGATGGCGATGCCCGAAACGCGCATCGGCCTGTTCCCCGATGTCGGGATGAGCTGGTTCCTCGCGCGCACGCCGGGCGCGATCGGCGCCTATCTCGCGGTGACCGGCGCGACACTCGACGCGGCCGGCGCACTGTATGCGCAGCTTGCCGACGCATACCTGCCCGATGCCGCGCTGCCGGCGCTGTTCGATACGCTGCGCAGCGCGCGCATCGACAGCGGCGCGCAGGCGGTCGCGTGCGTGGCCGACGCGGCCGCGTCGCACAAGGTCGTGCCGACGCCCGACACGTCGGCGCTGGCCGACGCGCGCGCCGGGATCGACCGGCATTTCGCGCAAGCCGATATCGGTGCGATCCTCGCATCGCTCGACGCCGAGCAGGATTGCGCTGCGGTCGACGGATGGGTCGGGAAGGCGACCGATGCGATGCGCAGCCAGCTGTCGCCGCTGTCGATGGCCGTATCGCTCGAAGTCGTCGAACGGGCGCGCGGGGCGACGATGGCCGATTGCCTGCGGCGCGACCTCGACCTCACGCGTTCGACGTTCGCGCACGGCGACGTGATCGAAGGCGTGCGCGCGCTGATCGTCGACAAGGACCATCAGCCGGCCTGGCGTTTCAAGTCGATCGCCGATATCGACCGCACCGACGTCCTCGCGATGTTCGACAGCCCGTGGACGCCCGACACGCATCCGCTGCGCAACCTGAAGGACTGACGCGCCGCGGTATCGACGCGAAAAGCAAAAAGGCCGCCTGCATTGTGTGCAGGCGGCCTTTTCATTTGGGGATGCCGACCCGGCCTGGCGGCAGTGGGCCGGGGGCCTTGCCGCAAGACGTGCGTTATTCGTCGCCGGCGTCGTCCGACATGAACGCGCGCATGAACACGAGCGCGCCGAAGCCCCAGACCGCGTTCGCTGCGAAACCGGCGGCGAGCACCGGCATCATGTTGCCCGACGGCCAGATCCCGCGCAGCGGATCGATCGCGAATACGCGGGCGGCCGTCAGCACGATGCCGCCGAACACCAGCGCGCCGATCCACGGCGCCTCACGATCCGGCGTCACGCGCAGCAGCCACGCCATCGGAATCGCGCAGCACGCGCTGATCAATGCGTTCGCAACAAATTCAGGAATGCCGAGCGGCGCGAAAGGTTGCGTGGAGAACCCGGTGGCGGCGATCAGGTCGGCCGTATGCAGGAGCGCGAGCGTTGCTTCGCGAAAGAAGAGGGCGGCCAGGAAGCCGGACAGGAACGGCAGGATGACTTTCTGCATCGGTGAGTGCATTGCACGCGCGGCCGGCCGGGGCCGTCCGGGCGAAGTTATTCGGATAGGTGCGTCATTATAGGGCCCGGCCGACGCGATATTCGCTGGAGCGTCGTGCTAATCACGAAAGCGGAAAACCTAAGCTCAAAAAAATCGTTCCAAAGCCCTGCAGCGATCCATAGACTGATTTCCCAGAAACAGCCGTGCAATAGCGTACTCGCCCGCGGCACGGCCTGACCGGCGAGCCATCCCGATTCGAACGCACACCATGCATGCGTCGCTCATCCGCGACGCGAGCAGGGGCTCGTTTTATCCAGATTCCGGCAAGAACAGTCAAGCAGGAGCAGCAGATGAATGTTTTTTGGTTTATTCCCACACACGGCGACAGCCGTTACCTCGGCACCGCTGAAGGCGCGCGCGCCGCGGATTACGATTATTTCAAGCAGATCGCCGTCGCGGCCGACACGCTCGGCTATGAAGGCGTGCTGCTGCCGACTGGCCGTTCCTGCGAGGATGCGTGGGTCGTCGCGTCGAGCCTGATTCCGGCGACGCAGCGCCTGAAGTTCCTGGTCGCCGTGCGACCCGGCATCGCATCGCCCGGCCTGGCGGCGCGGATGGCCGCGACGTTCGACCGTCTGTCGGGCGGCCGCCTGCTGATCAACGTCGTAACGGGTGGCGATGCCGCCGAGCTCGAAGGCGACGGACTGTTCGCCGACCACGACACGCGCTACGAAATCACCGACGACTTCCTGAACATCTGGCGCGGGCTGCTGTCCGCATCGCACGACAACGGCGGGTTCGACTACATCGGCAAGCATCTTCAATCGAAGGGCGGCAAGGCGCTGTATCCGCCCGTGCAGCGCCCGCATCCGCCGTTGTGGTTCGGCGGATCGTCGCCGGCCGCGCACGCGATCGCCGCCGATCACATCGACACCTATCTGACCTGGGGCGAGCCGCCCGAGGCCGTCGCGAAGAAGATCGCCGATATTCGCGCCCGCGCCGAGGCGCGCGGCCGCAAGATCAGGTTCGGCATCCGCCTGCACGTGATCGTGCGCGAGACCGAGGACGAAGCCTGGCGCGATGCCGAGCGCCTGATCAGCCGTCTCGACGACGAGACGATCGCTCGCGCGCAGCAGGCATTCGCGAACATGGATTCGGAAGGCCAGCGCCGGATGGCCGCGCTGCACGGCGGCAAGCGCGGCGGCCGCGAGGCGCTCGAGGTGTATCCCAACCTGTGGGCCGGTGTCGGTCTCGTGCGCGGCGGCGCGGGTACCGCGCTCGTCGGCAACCCCGAGCAGGTCGCGGAACGCATGCGCGAATATGCGGATCTCGGCATCGAGACGTTCATCCTGTCCGGCTATCCGCACCTCGAGGAGTCGTACCGTTTCGCCGAGCTCGTGTTCCCGCTGATCAAGGGCAAGGGTGCGGCGCGGCCGTCCGGTCCGCTGTCGGGGCCGTTCGGCGAGATCGTCGGCAACAACTACCTGCCGAAGGCGAGCCAGAGCTGAACGAAGGAGGCCTGAGATGACAACGAAGACGTCGACGACGCGCGCGGCCGTGGCCGCCCGCGCCTGGCGCGGCATCGCGCCGTGGCTCGTGCCGCTCGTGCTGCTGGTCGCATGGGAGGTCGGCGCGCGCGTCGGCTGGCTGTCGACCCGCGTGTTGCCCGAGCCGGTGGCGGTCGTGCGTGCCGCGTGGTCGCTCGTGACATCGGGCGAGCTGTGGGCGAACGTGAAAGTCAGTACCTGGCGCGCGCTGTTCGGTTTCGCGATCGGCGGTGGCGTCGGCCTGGCGCTCGGGCTCGCGACCGGCCTGTCGAAAGCAGCGGAGGTCGCGCTCGATTCGACCATCCAGATGATCCGCAACATCCCCGCGCTCGCGATGATTCCGCTCGTGATCCTGTGGTTCGGCATCGACGAGAAGGCGAAGCTGTTTCTCGTCGCGCTCGGCGTGTTCTTTCCCGTCTACATCAACACATATCACGGGATCCGCTCGGTCGACGCGAACCTGATCGAGATGGCGAAGAGTTACGGCGTGCGCGGCTTCGCGCTGTATCGCGACGTGATCCTGCCCGGTGCATTGCCGTCGATTCTCGTCGGCGTGCGCTTCGCGCTCGGGCTGATGTGGGTGATGCTGATCGTCGCGGAAACGATCTCCGCGCAGTCGGGCATCGGCTACATGACGATGAACGCGCGGGAATTCCTGCAAACCGATGTGGTGGTGGTCGGCATCCTGCTGTATGCGGTGCTTGGCAAGTTGGCCGACGTGCTCGCGAAATCGATCGAGCGCGTGACGCTGCGCTGGCACCCCGCTTATCAATCTGGAGCAAAGGCATGAATGCGACGACTTCGGCGGTCTCCTACGGCCCGCTCGCCGGTGCAGACCTTGAGGCCGAGCTGGCGCACGCACGCGTGACGGACGACGACGCACGCAATGCGGCGATCGTCGACCGGAACGGCGGCGCATCCGTCGTTCCGCTTGCGCGGCGGCGGACGGGCGGCACGGCACAGGACGACGCGGTGACGCTGTCGGGCGTCAGCAAGCGCTTCGGCGCGCGCACCGTGCTCGACAACGTCGAACTCGGCATCGCGCGCGGCAGCTTCGTCGCGATCGTCGGCCGCAGCGGCTGCGGGAAATCCACGCTGCTGCGTCTCGTCGCGGGGCTCGAGGAACCCAGCAGCGGCGCGCTCGTGACGCGCGGCGACGGCGGCGGTGCGCTCGACACGCGGATCATGTACCAGGATGCACGGCTGCTGCCGTGGAAGACCGTGCTGCAGAACGTGATGCTGGGCCTCGGCCGCGGCGCACGCGATCAGGCGCGTGCGGTACTCGACGAAGTTGGTCTGATCGAGCGTGCGAACGACTGGCCTGCGCAGCTGTCCGGCGGCCAGCGGCAGCGCGTCGCGCTCGCCCGTGCACTCGTGCACCGGCCGCAATTGCTGTTGCTCGACGAGCCGCTCGGTGCGCTCGACGCGCTGACCCGCATCGAGATGCACGCGCTCATCGAACGGTTGTGGCGCGAGCATCGGTTCACCGCGCTGCTCGTCACGCACGACGTGCAGGAAGCCGTGGCGCTCGGCGACCGGATCCTGCTGATCGAGCAGGGACGTGTCGCGCTCGACCAGCCGGTGCCGCTCGACCGGCCGCGTGCGCGCGCGTCGGCCGCGTTCGCGGCGCTCGAGGACCGCGTGCTGCAGCGTGTGCTCGCGGGCGGGCCCGGCGGTGCCGGGCAGCACGTCGCGGCTGAAGCCGATCACGTACGGCCGGCCGGGCAGATTCGCTGGGCCGTTTAAATCCGGGCGGCACCGGCCGCCCGTTCTCAGACTTTTTTTGTTCGGAGCGATCAACCCGATGAGCATCACTGCAATCAACGTGCGCAACCAGTTCAAAGGCAAGGTGAAGGAGATCATTCGCGGGCCCGTGGTCTCCGAGGTCGACGTCGAGACGCCGTTCGGCATCGTCACGTCGGTGATCACGACGCGCTCGGTCGACGAACTTGAACTGAAGGTGGGTGCGGAAGTCGTCGCGCTCGTGAAATCAACCGAAGTGTCGATCGCGCGACTCTGAGCGTGTTTCCGATGCCGGGCGCCGCGGACGGGCCATCCGGCCATCCGTCGCGCCTGGTATTTTGGTTCTGCGTTTGCCTCGGTATTCGCCGTTCGGACGAAGTGCTACGATGGAACGACACCGACGCCGGAGGGCAACGCATGACCCCCATCCTTTCCCCCGAAGCCTTCGAGGCGCTGAAGTGGATCGACCAGTTCGGCGACACCCGTCCGGTCCCCGCCGCGTTCGACGATGTCGTCTATGCGTTGCTGAACGAAGGGCTGATCTATCAGGCGGCGGCCGACCGTGTCGACCTGACCGCCGACGGCAAGTCCGTTTTGTCTAACGAATACGATTGAGCGCACGGCGCCGGGCCGCCGAGGCGGCCCGGCGTTGCTTCGCCACGGAGCGAGCGATGGAACCGAGAGGCAGCGATCTCGGCGATTTCAGCGAGCCGTACCGCGGCTACGAGATCGAAGTGAAGACCGAGCAGGTGTGGGACGGCGAGCATGCGCACTACCGCGTGCTGCAGGGCGCGGCCGTGCGGATCGACTGGCGGCTCGTGAAAGTCGACGGGATGCTGCTGACCGAACGGCGCGTGATCGAGCGCGTACTCGAAGAGGCGCGGCGGGCCGTCGACGCCGAACTGGGCGAGGGCGGGCCGGTCTAGTCAGGCTGCCGGGCCGGCCTGGTCGCGTTGCGGTAAAATCTCGGGTTGTTTCCCGCGCCGCTTGCTGCCCCGAATTCCATGTCCGCATCGTCCTCGCTTCCCCCCCGCCGCGTTTCCGTCGCGCCCATGCTCGACTGGACCGATCGTCATTGCCGGTCGTTCCATCGCACGTTGACGCGCGACACGTGGCTGTATACGGAAATGATCACGACGGGCGCGCTGCTGTTCGGCGACGCCCAGCGGCATCTCGCGTTCACGCCGAACGAATCGCCGGTCGCGCTGCAGCTGGGCGGCAGCGAACGGGACGATCTCGCGCGCGCCGCGAAACTCGGCGAGCAGTGGGGCTATGACGAGATCAATCTGAATTGCGGTTGTCCGTCCGAGCGCGTGCAGCGCGGTGCGTTCGGCGCGTGCCTGATGAATGAGCCGCAACTCGTTGCCGATTGCGTGAAGGCGATGCGCGATGCGGTGTCGGTGCCGGTCACGGTCAAGCATCGGATCGGGGTCGACGCGGTCGAGGACTATGCGTTCGTGCGGGACTTCGTCGGCACGGTGGCTGAGGCGGGCTGCGAGACGTTCGTGGTGCACGCGCGCAATGCGATCCTGAAGGGGCTGTCGCCGAAGGAGAACCGCGAGATCCCGCCGCTCAAGTACGACTACGCCTATCAGCTGAAGCGCGATTTCCCGTCTCTGGAGATCGTGATCAATGGCGGGATCAAGACGCTCGACGAAGTCGCGCAGCATCTCGAACATGTGGACGGCGTGATGCTCGGCCGCGAGGCGTATCACAACCCGTATGTGCTCGCGGGCGTCGATGCGCGCTTCTATGGGTCGACTGCGGCGATGCCGACGCGCGAGGAGGCCGAGGCGAAACTGATCGAATACTGTGCGGCGGAACTGAAGCTCGGCACGTATCTCGGTGCGATCGTCCGGCACGCACTCGGGCTGTATCGCGGCGTCGCGGGCGCGCGCGGCTGGCGTCGCGTGCTGTCGGACAACAAGAAGCTCGCACGTGGCGATCTGGCCGTGTTCGACGAGGCACGCACGCATCTGAAAGACGCTCTCGAAAATTTTGAAAAAAATGCTTTGCAAGACGGAAAAGTCTTCGTATAATCTTGTTCTTCGCTGCTGAACACGAAACGAAACAGCGAAGAAACAAAGCAGTATCAGTGGTGGCTGTAGCTCAGTTGGTAGAGTCCAGGATTGTGATTCCTGTTGTCGTGGGTTCGAGTCCCATCAGCCACCCCAAAGAATGCATTAACAAAACAGGCGCTTAGGCGCCTGTTTTGCTTTGCGGGGGACAACTCGGGGACAATAACGTCGATTCGAGCCTCGCCATCTCTAGAGCGTTCTGCTCGCCATCCATCCATTTCGCGTACGTTGTCAGGAACATCTCGATGCTGTGCCCGAGCTGTTTCGCGCAAAAGGCTGGGGTCATTCCGGCCATCAGCATCGCCGTCGCGTAGCTATGCCGCATGTTGTACGGCCGGCGATAGCGAATTCCGAGTCGTTTCAGGATTGGCGTCCAGAAGCTTCGCCGGAATGCGCGCTCATCTTCCCATCGGGTGTTGTACCGCGGATCATGAAAGATCGCGGCGCCACTGATTTGGGTGAATGAACGTTGACGGGTCAGCGCGGCCAGGGCGCGGCTGTTTAGGCGCACCGTGCGGGCGACTGCTGTCTTGGTTCGATCCTTGTGTTCGCCGCGTACCAGCGCTTCGGCAACCAGGATCGTCCCGTTCTGCAAATCCACATTCAGCCACTGCAACCCGAAGATCTCCGATGTCCGAAGGCCAGTCCAAAACCAGAATTCGATGAGGTTGTGCACCTGCCCGGGATAAGCACGCTCGGCCTCGCCGATCACTTTTTCCGATTCATCGCGGGAAAACGGATCGGGCGGGGGCTTTTGGTGTTTCGCACGAGGCACATTTGCCGCGGGATTGTCGGTCAACAGATTGTCTGACACGGCCAAGTCGAGCGCCTTTCTCATTACTGAGACGTAATTGTTGACCGTTTTGCCGCTCAGGTCAGGTCGGCCCGCAATCGCAGTCAATATGTGGCTCAACTTCAATCTGCGTAGGGGAGTCGGTCCGAGCGGATTCTGATTCTTGTCGCACGCCGCGGCTTTCCAGAATCGGATGGCGCTTTCGTATCCGTCTTTCGTCGACGATTCGATTCGCTGGGCGGCGAGCCAGGTATCGAGCCAGCCGCCGACAGTTAGAGTGCTGGGAGCGCCAGCGGTCGGAAAATATTCGACCAAGCTGAATGTCCCGAGACGGATCCGATCGACGATCTCCGCGATCAGGCGATAGGCATACTTCACGTTCGCGGGAGTGGGCGGCATCGGTTTGCCGTTTAGCATCAGAGTTTGTCGCTCCCGCTTGCCTTCGAGCGTAAAGTTTAGTCGGATGGAGGCTGCGCGGATTTCTACGCCGCCGCTTGTTCTACCCATTGTTGATACCCTTTGATGGAAATGAAGATTCCGCCGTCTGGCGAGCGGCGGTACTCGCGACCTTCGAGCCACTTTCCGTCCTCGATCTTTCGACGGATGGCTTTCTCGGTCAGGCCGGTGATCATTGCGGCAAGCGCCACAGTTACGTAGGGGGCAGGCGCAATCAGAGTAGGCGAGTCGACCATGCTACGATCCCTCTGTCTCAAATAAGCGTTGAACCAATGCAGAAGAAATTTGTGATGCGCGGGTACGAGATGAACTGCGAGTGGCGCGTGACGGAGGACGGCAAGTACGCCGCCCAGGTTGAGGTAACGAAGTTGCGTTTCAGTCGGGAGGCTGCGTTCCGCCAGCTTGGAACGTTCGACACTGAATCCGAGGCAGTCGTGTACGCGAAAAGCTTCTCTGTTGAGTGGCTCAGTCGCTACGGCTGATCGGTCGCTTGGCGGTCAATGACGAAGACCTCTTGGGAGCCCGCAATGTCACAAGGAATCGAGTTCGTTCGTAAATGGGATACGACTGGCGATGCAGTTCGTTTTCGTGTGCGGGTCGACGGGCAAGATCACGATGGCAGGATCTCTCATACCGCTCTGATATTCGTTTCAGGACAGAATCCGCAGACCATCGACTATGGGAAAGCCTTCTCCGAAAATTTGCAGAAGATTCTCGAAATTGTTGACTGGGTGATACGACGAGGCGCCATTAACCCTGACGGATTTTGGATCTCAGAGCGCGACGTTCGGCGCAGGCCTTAGATTCCGCACTTTCAAGGCGTCTGAATTCGACAACCCACACCCAGGGGGTTGCATCCCAGCGTTGGTCGCGTGGAGCGTTCAACCTGTCCCAGAGACACCGGAATAGGCCGCGCGCGTCGAGTGTTTCGTCCGCGTCAGGCCCGCGCCGCAGGAAGTCGATTCCCTCAGCCTCGGCGTCGATCTCACAGATGTCCTGCAGGCGCTCGACGCGCAGGCCGGTGATCTCGAGCGTGATGCGTGATGCCCAGCGTCGCATATGGATGCTGGGCGTCCATCGGACCGGCTGACTATCACCTACGTGGTGCCACTGCACATTCGGCATGGGGCCATCCGCGAGGTAAACGTAACGAGATTTCCAATCCGGACGCGCCGGCGATCCCGCCGTGCCTATCGGCCCTCTCGGTCGGCCTGCTGGAATATCAACTTCGAAAACTTCGGCGTGCGTTTCGCGCACCCACAGACGATCGCCGACCATTCCGTGAGGGCACGCAAGCTGGTGACAGTCCTCGTTGCCGCGGAGCGCCCACCAGAATCCGGTGTTCAGGTCTTCGAAGCCCCAGCACGTCGGATCATTCCAGTCCGGGCCGTGCTTCGGCCCTCCGCCGATGAAATCGACGCAGCTGCGACTCGGGATCGCGACGCGGCGCGTCTGCGTCTTGCGGCCGTCGAGGATCGCGCGCACCATGGGCCCGCTGAACAGAATTGGTCGCTCTTTCACGATTTGTTCCTCAATGCCGAATGGAGCTGAAAATGCCGCGCGAGATCATCGATGCTGACGAGCTGCTGAAGATCATCAATGACCACATGGAAGGGCTGCATGCGTGTCGAAATCTGCATGTTTCCAAGGTTGTTACGGATCCGGACCGAGCGAACGGGGGAAACTGGACGACGAGCGGGATTCGCCGGTCCGGCGTCGACCACGACCAGGTCGAATGCGAAGGTGCCATTCGAGAATTCATGGCCGGTCTGCAGGCCCGATACGACATCCGGTAGTCCTTTCACCGCCGCACCATCATGCAAAGGTCGGCGCGGCGCCTGATCTCGGACATGTACGCGTCGAGGTCGCCCGTCGTGACGACATACGTGCGCGCCGCTGCCGGGATTCCGACATAGCCGTCGCTCTGCGTCATGTTCTTCTCGGTACCAGCGAGGATGTAGTTCGGCAGCTTGACGCGCGGGCGGCGCACGCGGCTGAGCGAACCGGCGGTGACGAGCTGCTCGAGCACCGGCCGCACGAGCGCGGCCGCAGTTCCGAACCGCTTCGCGACATCGGAGGGGCTTTGCACTTCGCCTGGTGTCATCGCGGCGAGCACGCGGTCGGCCGCCGGGGTCTTCTTAGCATATGTCATCACTGACCTCCTGCGCGGACGGCGTCGATGACTGCATCCAGTTCACCAGCGCTGAGCGTGTCGCCAATGCCGTTGATCACGCTCCAGTGCTGCCCCCGCCGCAGGAGCCGATACCGCTCGGCGCAGAGCTCGTCGTCGTCCTTCACCTCGGCGCGCGGCTCCGCTGTGGGCTGCGATGCTGCCGCGCGGGCCTTCGCTGCGTCGACGAGATCGAGCAGACGCTGCGCCACCCACGTGCGATTGCGTTGCACGCCTTCGATCGGAACATGCGTGACGGCATGGTTGCTCGTCAGGAACAGCGCGGCACCCTGCATCGACTCGAACGCCAACCGCTCGTCTGGCGGCGCTCCCGCTGCGGGCGCGTCTTCGTGCGCCTTATCGCGCAGCGGATGATGGAAGCCTTTCCAATCTCCGATACGGTGGCATTTGCACGTCTCGTCTGTCGGCGCTGCAGCTGCATCTGCGAATGGTTCCGACAGTGCACGTTCCGCCTGCGCTTTCATGCGGTTCAGCACATCAATCTGCTTTTCCCAGTACGCGTCACTGTCGTCGTTTATCGCATCGAAGTGCATCACTTTGCACGCGTTCACGAAGTCACGGTGATGGCTCACCACGGCCATCAGGCATTCGCTCGCGTCGCCGGACAGCATCGCTCCCGCCACCTCAGTGCGAGGGGCGCAGTGCCAATCGTGATGACGTTCTTGCACGAGCGGCTTGATACAGTCGTCGATCCATTGCTGGACTTCGGTGCCGCTCCACATTTTCCGCAGCATAGTCGGGAAGCTCGGCAGGTCAGCAACGGCCACACGTCCTGTGGCCCGCGTCTCCAGCTCGGCTTGCTTGCGCCCGACATGCCAGTACGGCGCGAGCCAGTGATCGGCGCTCGGCGGCGGATTCGTGTTCTGGTAGCCAAACGCCATCGCGCCGTCGATCGCCCTGCACGTCAGCTTGTGTTCGGCTTCATCCGCCCCATTGCCTGTGCCTTCGAGCGGGGCGGATGGTGCGGGTTGCGTGGCGAGATGCTCCTGTTTCTCGCGTTTCCAGCGTTCGCGCATCGATTCCGGCTTCTTCTCGCGCACGTACAGTGCGACCGGGCCGTCCTCGGTGTCGTAGATCTCGAGCAGCAGCCAGCCGTCGCCGGCCGGTGTGCTCGGCGTCCAGAAGCTGCAGTTCGGATCGTTTGACTCGACGTACCGCTCGTACGCGTCGCAGTCGACGTCGGTTTCCATGCAGACGAACGTCGATTCGATGCCGAACGCGGCGAAGAACGTCTGGTAGTTCACGTCCTCGTCGAGGGCCGGGATAGCCGGATGCGTCAGCATCCCGTATTCGTCGCGCACGATCGCGCGTGGCGTGAGGACCGCAGGGCGCAGCCCTTCGAGGCTGGCCGGCGCTGCTTCGTGCTGCTCGACAGGGCGATCCCATGCGGCACGAGCTAGATCGACGATTGTGAAAAGACGGTCATTATCCGCGGGCGGCATGCCGCGTTCGTTGCAGTAATCCATCAACTCACACCACAGCCAGTCTCCGACGCTGCGGTGGCGGGTGCTGTAGGGTCCGGTCAGCGCATCAGCGCGGCTCTTGTCGGTGGTTGTCATATCCGTTCCTTGAATACAGTAGTGGCCGATTTCAATGCGGTTTTGGCGGAACTCGGAGGTGCTTCACGGTCTTTTGCGGGCGTACGATGGGCCCGACAGTTCCTCGTCCCATGCACGTCGCATGGTTCGTTCGCCCCGGCGAGTTTCACGGCCATCGTCGGGGCATTTTTTTGTGGTCATCGGGGCAGCCACTCGGTGCCGCGCACGATCCGGCCGATCGGTTCGAGCACAAGCACCTCGGATTCCTTTTCGCTGCGCACGAGGGCGCGGCCGCGGCGCTGGGCCTTCTCAAGCGATTCGTGGCGCTGCGGTTTGCAATTGCGGCCGACAGTCACGAACAGCGGCGCGCGTGCGCCGACCGGGCCGATCGTCAGCTCGTCGATGCGGGCCTCGAGCGTCGCAGCGTTCGCCCGCCAGGTGTCCGCCTTCAGCTGCGCGGCGTCGCGCTCGGCGGTGAGGCGCTCGATGTCAGCACGCAGCTCGGCGATGACGTGCGAGGTGTCGATTACGCCGAGGGCAGCGACCGGCAGTTTCGCGATCGCTGCGGCCAGCAACGGCGCGGGCGCGGAGGACTCGGCATCGCTTGACTGTTGCGCAGCCGGCGCGCCACGCGAGAGCCAGTACACGTATTCATTGCCGGCACCCGGGCGCTTTTCGCGCTCGACCATGCCGCTCGAGTACATCTTGTTGATCGCTTTCACGACGTCAAAATGCGGCAGGCCAATACCAGTCGCGACTGCCTTCGCTGTCGCCTCGGGCACAGTGCCGAGGAAGTTTTCGATGTCTTCCGTCATGCTGTCCTCACGCGTTCGAGGGGAAGCCTCAATGGCGGGTGCTTGGCCGCACTGGGTAGCCGAGCGTCTGCCGTTGAAGCCGGGAAGAAAAAAGAAGGGCGCCGAACAAGCCGCCCACAAGAAAAAGCCGCGCATCCAAGGCACCGAAATTTGCGCGGCTCGGGTAACGGCGCATGCTAGGATTCGCGCGTCATTTCACAACGAGGACGCGATGAGGCACTGGAACACGGTGTTCGGAATTCTTGGTGGAATTGCGATTGTGATTATGGTTTCTCTGTTCGGCGCGACATCAGCCGGAACGCAAACCTACAAGCCAGACTTCATGGCGTCATGGGTGCAAGCCACTGGGGGCATTGTTGCCATCTTTGCTTCGGCCATAATGGTCAAATGGCAGTTCGACAAGCAAAGGCTGCAGCAAGAGAACGACAAAGCAGAAAGCATTCGTAAGCGCGCCCGTTATCTTCGCCAGGTCGCGAGCGAGGCAAGCGCGGTGGCCGATCAGCTCTTGACCAATCTTCGAGATCCCGAGAGCACATTCGAGTACTTGCAGAACTTGTACGATCCGAATCGCCTTGAAGTAGTCGGTGTGGCTCTCCGTGAAATTCCGGTATTGGAGCTGCCATCTCCAGAATTCGTTATGCCAATTATTGCGATTCGAACTGCATGCGAACGCATTGCGGATGCTGCTCGCGCACTTAAGGACGCGAAAGTGCCTGGGTTAAGTGCGTATCCGAATGTCTTGCAGATGCCGGAGCACGCGGTTGTTGTGTCGCAGGCCGGCTACATCAAGTATTCGATGGAATTGATCGAAAGCTTGATATGGACGCACCACCGGGAATGAAGACGTCGCGGCAACGTGATTGGACTACGTGCAGTAGGTCGCTGCGCAGCGTGCAGTCTCGTCCCACTGTTGTGTGGTGGCGAGAACCAGGATGGCGACAATCAACACGCCAAGACTTTTGAGCCACAGGATGAGAAGGGTTTTCACGACCACACTCCCATCAGCGCTTCGATCGGGGGAGCGACGGCGCCGGCAAGCAGGTAGAACCCGGCGATCACACAGAATGGAATCCAATCTCGATTCATCGTTACCTCACGTTGTTATTTGACCTGGCGCTGCAGGTATCAGACGATGGCGGTCAGCGTCGTGCTGCCGTCGCCGAGCTCGGTTCGAAGCATCAACGGTGCTCCACCGAATAGCTCAGGGCGAAGTTCTCGCAGAGCGTTGCTGAAGTTCTTCGGTGCTTCGAAGCCGTCGCCGAGCAGGGCGGTTGTGACGGCGAGTTCGGGATCGTCGTCACCGGGCGTGAAGAACGACGCGACGATCGGTATCTTGTGTTCCTTGCAGATTGAGATGATCTGCGTCATGAGCGGCGAGATCTGCTCGTCGTAGATCTGTTCCTTGGTGGCCGTGGTCATGCGTTTCTCCAATATGATTAGGAATGCGAATACATGACAACGCTCAACGAACGACACTGGCGTTCAATGTCGTCCGATCAACGCTGTCGAAACTCTCAAGGGCGCGCACACGGCAGGGTGCTGCCGCGCTGGGTTGATGGGTGCGGATGTCCGCGAACGAGTGCGCTTTTTTGAGAAATTGAGGGAATGTTCCTTGCGATAATGGATGCGCCGAGCTGAGAGGCGGCATCCATTAACCACCGTCACAAGGAACGACCCATGAGTGAGCAAAACGAAGACAGCAAAGCTACAAAGATCCTTGTCGAACTGATTCGGAGCGGATCATTGAAACTCCCTAGTCCTGACCGCATCGGGGATGAGGCTGACGCGGAGGCGCTTGGAAAGATTGCCGCAACATATCTGCGGGCGATTCATAGCGGTCTTAAGGCGATTGATTGAGCCGTTTCGAGGTCGCCAGTGCTTTGTCCACGGCAAACACTGAGCGGATCACACGATCGATGAAGGAATCGAGGGGTTCGTCGCCGCGTGGCTGATAGCGAATGATGTCGCGCACCAAATCGAGTGCCGAGCCATTGTGGAGGTACTCGAGCTTTTGCTCTGCCATATCAATCTCCTGTAGTTGATGGCCGATACGCTTTCGTGAAAAGCGCATTGGTCATCGTTGCTTTACGTCCCTGTCCGGCTACACCTGGCTGAGCCAGCTCCGGATCGGTGACGGCGCGACGAGTTACCACGCCACTCGTCGCCGGGCGCCGCATTGCGGTAGCAGCTCATCAGGCCGCCATTTCTCGCGCTTTTACATTCAGCCGCACGAGGCCAAGGGCTGGGTGCTGAGCACCTATTCATCTTCCGTCAGGGTTAGAGAGCGATCCGCCTGGGGCGGTGGCGCAGCACCTTGTGCCGCATTGGCATGAAATATAGGCATACCGATAATATCTGTCAATAGGTTTGCCGATATTTGCGTGGGGAAGTTGTAACAACTAGGGGGTGAAATCGGAAGTTACTTCGAAACACCGCCGAGGCGCGAGACGCCGGACACGATAGTCTCTTATTTGCGCGGGCCAAGAGGAGGGGTGGCCCTTTGAAGCCTATTGCGGCAGATGCTCAAACCCTGGAGGATCAGGGAGGCGTTTGGCTAGCGTCGCGAAGATGTTCGCGAGGTCGAGATAATTGAGTTGGGCCTTCGCGACATCGACCATGATGTCCTCTAGAGCCGGGGTGCGCGCAACCTCGTATCCTTCGATCAAAAGGTAGGTTAGCGCGGAGACGAGGGCGGTTCGCTTGTTAGCGTCGGGGAATGCGTGTCCCCGGGCAATCGCTTCCGCATACAGGCCGGCGATTTCGAAAACGTCCGCCAAGCCTTCGTAGTGAATTCTGTTCTCAATACGACCAAGGGCGCCCTCAAGAGCGCCCCTGTTCGTGTTTCCGTTCAAGCCTGGTTCGTGCTGCAGGATGAAATCGTGGACGATCTCTACCAGATCTGCATCGAGGATCATCGATTCGCGAGGGCTTGTATGACGGAATGATGCTGTTCGTACACCGTTTTTGCGGCGTTAAGAATCGCCTTACGACCGGCCGGAGACTGAGTCACAACCTTGACCGTCGGCAGTTGGGTGGTCTGACGCGCCTGGACCTCCACTCCATGGATGGTCCCGGTCTTGCCTTTGATGCTCATATGGGCTCTCCAAGAGAAGTAACGGGAATGCTGCACTGCCAAATCATGTTGGCGAATTGTACTAGCGAAATTCTGCACGTGCAGAGCTCAGTTAGAAAATTCTGAGTTGTATCGAAATTATCGGCCTGATTTCGTCGTTTTCAAGAGAGGGAGGGTACCTAGCTTGCAACGACTGTGACATTTCATCAACGCCGAAAGGCAAGCTCCGAAAGGCGCGCAGTCCCATCGGCCACAAGGCCGCCGTCTGAATACAGTTGAAAGCTTCCCAATTCTGACGCTACACTACTGTACATATATACAGTTATATTGTGCTGACGAAGACGAGGGCGGCCGATGAGCGAAGAAGGAACAATGCGCCTGCAATGCAGGCCGGGGGATCTGGCGAAGATCAAGCGCGCCTGGAACGCGTTACTGGTCGGGAAGTTGGTGCACGTTCGACGGGTGCATGAAGGAAACAAATGGCTTGTCAGCCTCTTGGGGGAGCCTGCGCTTGGTGTAGGAGAGGATCGGCAGCGATTCGTTATGACTCGCACACTAATCGCGGACGATTCTGCGCTAGAGCCGGTCGGCGAAAGGGCGGAGCTTGACTGTCGAGCAGCTGTTAAGGGTTCAGCAATGCGGGAGGCTCGTCCGGATTCGGAAGCATTCGAAGCATCAGTGCGAACGTCTGTACAGGCTCGCCAGCCTTGTCAGCCTTGAGAATGGCGTCGACTAATCTCCGCGCTGCGACGCTCGCGGCGCCTATTGCCGCATCGTAACTATCGTGGGACAGGGAGGGCGCTGACGGATCGCCTTTCCCCTCAGCTAGCCATAGAGCATTGACGCCAAGAACGTTCGCCATGGCCGGCGTCTTGGCCGATCCATCATATTCGTCGTTCTCAAGCTCAGAGATTGTCGCCTGCGTCAGGTTGACCCTGTCCGCCAGCTGTTTTTGCGTCAGCTGAGCGTTCTTGCGCGCCGATCTAAGGCGTTTTCCGTAGGTGCTGTTTGGCATATAGGAATTCTTATACAAGAATGCATCGGTTTGCCTATTGACATGAAAATCGGCAAACCTATAATTAGTGCATGGATCTTCAATTCATCGCCCTCGAACTCAAGCGCCTTGGCATGAGCCAAGTCGACATTGCTCGCGCGATCGATTGCTCTCAGCCAACGATCTCGGAAATACAGAGCGGTCGACTTGGGAAATGCCGCCCCTCTTATCGCTTGGCTTCAGCGTTGATGAGGCTCCATGAGGAAAAGGTCGCTCAACAGAAGGAGATCGCCTGACATGAGCAGATTCATCAAGGTCGTTGTCGGTGATGAGCGCGGTGAAGCTGAGGTGATCGTCATACGGCGAGACGGCGTTACCGGGCTCGATATCCTCAAATTCGTGCAGGACGTGATCGGCCTGTTCGACATGGAGATGCTGGCACAAGCCGAGGGCCGCACGTTCCAGCATCCGCTCGCCGGTGGCGTTGGCGCGCTGACGAGCGGCAATGCGGCCAGGCTGGGCCGGCTGGTTGCGCGCGAAGGGGGCAAGGCATCACCAAAGATCAAGAATGAATAGTCGGACATTGATTTTGCTTGCGCGACCAACCTGTTTGATCAGGTCGTGTGCGAGGGCATTGTCGACGTCAGTGTTCCAGAGATGGTAGCTGTCGTCCGGAAATTCCTCGACGAAAATCTGCTGGACTCGAGTTTCCGCATCGGTGGCATTCATGCCGATGTCCATATTAACGAGACAGTTTGCAATGATTTCGCTTTTTTTCATTTCATTCGCTCGAACTTTTACTTGGACAAAAGGAGATCCCATGAAGCGCCTGTATGCACGTCTGGTCTCTGGTTCGACCGTCCGAAGCCCGGTCCCTGGATGGAGAGCACCCGAGTGAACATTCCCTTCGACGCCATTGTGTTTGCAAATGGGCATGTAGTCATAGAGTCATCCAGTGAGTTGATCGAATTCTGGGTTGAACTCGGACCTGAGGTTGGCTGGGGCCGATTCGAGCGCTTACCAGGGCCTATCACGAACCGATGTGAAGAGCCGTTTGTACTGCGTGAAGTGCGCCCGGCGCGTGAGACAGCGCCAAGTCCAGTAGCTTCATCGTTAGGTGTTTTGTGGCGTCGGCAGGCAGCGATCGAAGCGCATCGACGAATCGAGGCTTATCGCCGGCAGGTAGATCGGATTCCATGATCTTCGATTCGATGAGCGACTTGATTGTGTCTTCGTGCAGCTTGATCGTCACGACGCCGAGGATTGCAGAGAGACCACCATCCTCAGCAAGGAAATCCATCCCGTCTTTTGTGATGCGCGCTGGCTGGTAGTGGAAGGAGCTATCGAGATTGGGTTTCACGGAATCAGTGATTAACCCGTGCTCCGCCAAGTAGTAGAGGTTCGCTGAACGCGCTTCTTCGGATACATCGCCAACGAGTTCAGCATGTCCCAGAGAAGGGTAAATCTCAGCAAGTGCCGTCAAGACTTCCTTTTGATATTCGCGGTCGAGTTTCATCGGGATCTCAATATGGAGATGGGTTCAATGGAAGAGGGTTGTGTGAAGCGCCTGTACACACGTGTGGTCCGCTGGCTTCGGGTGCGGTGGAATTTCGAGGTCCATCGCTCAGACGGATATGCCGTGTTGCATGCCGATGGGGTGCGCGGGATCGACCCGGCGTCCGGTCGGGTCATATGGCGCATATCGAAAGACGGGGCGATCGAGATTACTGGTGCCGCAGCACAGCCTTCAGAAGATCGCTCCGATCGGCAAGTAGAGCTCTGAGGGGGCTTTCGAACGCTTCTTGGTCGCCAGAGGACGGCGGCGACGCCAAGAAATAGGAAACGCTGTCCTCGAGTGCCGTTTGGTTGAAGGTGGGTGAGTCTTGAATCGACGCCTTCAGCGCCGCAAGCGCGGCGAGAACGCCGTAACGGAAGCTGTCCAGTTCGTTGAGTATTTGTTCGTTTGATGTGGTCATGCGAACCCCGTTGTGTGGTTGTTGAAGAGGTTAGAGCCTTCAATTCTCGCATAGCGGTGGTTCGCATCCAGTTGTGATGTATGCAGTTTAGAAAATTCGACCTTCAAGGTCATTCAATCAGATTTGAACGGAGTTGAGTTGCTATGAGCACCATTGAGGTCATCCGGAAACCGAGCATCGAGCGGGCATTTCGGGAAGCGCTGAGCGATCCGCGCAGCCGAGGGCCGGTGGCGGATGCGCTCGGCTGGGACGACTCGCAGGTGAGCCGATTCCTGTCGGGGAATCTTGGCGTTCCGATCAACAAGATCGACGCCGGGCTGAATGCGCTCGAACTGCGCGTGGTCTCGCGGGAGTATCTGGACGGGCTGTCGACGATGAGCAAGGTCGGCGTGAACTGCCACTGCGCACGTGAAGGTTTCGGGGAGTGTGGCGGCCGGTGGTGATGTAAGCGACGGGCCCGGGTAAAAGCGTTTTCGACGGAGAACGTTTCTATACGGGTTCAGTAATCCTAATAGATCGAGATTTATGGAAACCACGCAGATCAACCAATCGGCCGATACGCATGAGCGGAACGAGATCGGCTCCCACGAAGTGCGGCGCATAGTGCGCGACGCCAGCCAACACCCGACGTATCCGCGCAAGTGTCTGTCGTGCGGCGCGCTCGAATCTCTCGACGGCTCCGTGCCGTGCGGTCACTGAGGATCCTCGAATGGCAAAAAATTCCATCGACGTCTACGGAGCGAAGGGCAAGGGAAACGCGCTCGACTTCGATCCCGACAAGCTCATGCTTGTAATCGATCCGGCTCATCCGCTCTTTGACGAGCGGGTTCATTGGCCGGTCGACGAGAGCATGGTCCGCAACATCATGTTCCAAGGCGTGATCCAGCCGATTGAGGTGACGAAAGATCCGGATACCGGTGAGGTGCAGGTTGTCACCGGGCGGCAACGCGTAAAGGCTGCCCGGGAAGCGAATCGTCGATTGATCGATCGTGGCGATTCGCCGATCACGGTGCCAGGAATTGTCCGCCGTCTCGCGCGCAACGAGCGCGCATCGGTATTGTCGGCCGCGATCGCCAGCGAGAACGCGATCCGGCAACAAGAGACACCGCTTTCCATGGCGGCGAAGATGGCGCGCCAGCTGCGCATGCGGTCCGAGGACGATGTAGCAATTCTGTTTGGGTGCAACGTCCAGACAGTTCGCGCGACCGTAGCTTTGCTCGACTGCTGCGAGGACGTTCAGAAGGCCGTCGACACCGGGCAGATCAATGTCACGCATGCGCGAACGTTGGGGAAGCTTGAGCCTGCCGAACAGCGTGCAAAGGTGAAAGTCGTTATTGCGGCTGGGGAAGGCAAGCAAGGGCATGAACGGTCGCGCGCGCAGAAAGCCGCGCTTACCGGCAATGCAGCCCCTCGCATGCGCACCCGAAAGCAGATTGCCGCGGAACTGGCGACGGCGACGGGCGAGCGCGCGGACGCTCTCCGGTGGGTGCTCGGCATGGTCGACGAGGCCGCATGAGCATCAAGGTCCAAACGATGGTGTGGGACCGGTATCCGGGCGAGGACCATGAACTGTTGCTCGCCCTCAAGCTGGCCGACTACTGCGACGACAACGGAGAGCACATTTTCCCGAGCATCGAAACGATGGCGGAGAAGACACGCCGCTCGGCGCGTGCTGTCCAGTATCAGATCAAGAGCATGGTTGAGCGCGGCTGGTTGATTCTGGTCGCGAACGCGAGCGGCGGCCGTGGCCGTGCCTGCGAATACCGAATCAATCCCGATTGGATAAACGGTGCAGAGATTGCACCCATTTCCGCTGGCCAAAAGGGTGCAACGGATGCACCCATCGAAAAGGGTGCAACGGTTAGCAAAAAGGGTGCAACGAGCGACACAAAGGGTGCAATGGGTTTCGCAAAAGGGTGCAATGGGTTGCACCCGATTCACCATGAACCACCACAGGAACCATCAGAGAACCACCAAGGCGCACGGCGTGCGCCGCGAGTTGCGTTGCATGCCGAGCTGCGCTCGATCGAACTGCCCGACTGGCTGAAGTTCGAGGATTGGGACATGTGGTGTGAGCACCGCGAGGCAAAGCACAAAGACGCCCCGTGGACTCGCCCGGCGGCAACCGTATCGATCCGGAAGCTGACGAAGCTGCGTTCGCTGGGGCAAGACCCGACGGCATGCATCGAAGAGGCAGTGCTGCGTGGCTGGACGGGCTTGTTCCCGCTGAAAGGGGACGTGGCCGCGACGTCATCGGGTGCTGGCATCACTGTCGCACCGGACTGGTGGAAGACCGCGCCGGGCATCCGCGAGAGAGGCAAGCAGCTTGGTATCGAGGAAAAGCCGAATCAGGTGTTCGAGCAGTACAAGGCGAGGGTGTTCAAGGCAGCCGGACCAGGCGAGTGGATGGAGGACATGCTGCGCACGGTTAGCCGCGAGAGCGAAGAGCGCTACGAATCGCTGTACGCCTATTTCAACGACATTCCGCGCGAACAGGTCGCGCAGCAGGCAGCGGAATGACGCCCGGCGAGTGTCGCGAGCGGTTCATGAACGCCGTGCGAGACGCACGGGACGGCAAGAACAGCAAGGCTCACGCGCTCATCGCATCTGTGCGCGAACGCTTTGGGAATGCGGCAGCCGAGACGGCGCGCCGTGAGTTGAAGAATTACGTGGATAGCGACAGGAAGGCATGACGAAACGAACAACCTGGCCGATGCGGGTCGACGCCGGTGTGAAAACGGTTGGTACGGCTCGCGTGCGCGATGACTCGCGCCCGAAGATGACGGCGGCACAGAAGGCAGTGTTCGACGCGACGGGCAATCGGCCGCAAGTCGACGCAGGTTTCGACGATATCGGCGACGGGATCGGTGCGCCGTCCGTGCTTACGCCGGCATACCGCCAGCCCGACGCCAAGGCGCGCATGCAAGCACTCGGGCGCCTGAGGACCGGCGAGATGAACAAGACCGAGCAGCGGTACGCCGATCACCTTGAGGCGCGGAAGCAGGCGGGCGAGGTCGCTTGGTATCGCTTCGAGGGCATCAAGTTCCGGCTCGCTGACAACACGTTCTACACGCCGGACTTCGCGGTGATGCTCGTCAACGGCCAGCTCGAGGCGCATGAGGTCAAGGGGCACTGGCAAGACGACGCGCGCGTGAAGGTGAAGGTCGCTGCGGATCAGTACCCGGTGCGGTTCATTGCGGTGAAGGCTGGTCGTGCAAGGGACGGCGGCGGTTGGCAAACGGAGGAATTCTGATGAGCGGCGAAAAGATGAGCTTCACGCAACGATGCATCTGTGAGCGTCTTGGTGAAAGTCCCGGCATTACGTTGGGGGCGCTTTCATCGCAGCTCCGATCCACGCCTGACAGCATGAAGCGCACCGTGAACCGTCTGATTTCTACCGGGTATATCAGGCTGGGGCGGCGGGGCAGGAAAGGTTACGAGTTGCATCTCACTGGCAAGGCGTTCCCAGCATCAAACGAGGTGATGCCGGCCGATAAACGCCGGCACGTCGCGTTCGAGGTGGGAATTGCCACGGTCATTCCGGCAATACGCGCGATGGTCGATGTTGGGCGAGCGTCGGCATGAAGCGCTCAGGATTCAAACCGCGCACGAAGCCGATGTCGCGAGGGTCGTGGTCCCGGAAGAGTTCGCCGTTGCCGGGAGCGGCCCCGCAGCAGGTGACGAAGAGGCGCCGCCCGAGACGACCGACCGTCGCAGAAGGTTCGAGGTATCTGGAGGCCTGCCGCGGCGAGCCCTGTTATCTGCGCGTGCCAGGCCTTTGTCGGCGGAATCCAATCGACGAAACCGTGGTGCCGTGCCACTCGAACCAATCGCGCCACGGAAAGGCTGGTGCGATGAAGGCGAAAAACGAATTCACGGTTCCTGGTTGCGGAGCCTGTCACGCGTGGATCGATCAGAACCGCGTCGGTACGCCCAAACAGTTCAAGTTCGATGTGTGGGATCGGGCATTTGAGGAATGGGCGCCGGTCCGGGCCAGAAAGATGGGAGAGGCAAATTGCCAGTGAGGATGTGGGTGCATATCCCGGCGGGGATGCGTAGCACGCCCCGTAAGCGCGGCATGGGGGCGATGGTCATCACCGAGATCACGCGAAAGATCGATGCGACTGTATTTCGGCTGGCGCGCATTCCGACCGTGAAGCGGCAACTGGTAGCTGCAGTTGAGGCGGACGTGTTCATTCCTGAGATGTACCGAACGCATATCGCGAAGGGCGATCCGCGCTGGGTCGCGCCGGGCGTGTTCCGAACGAAGCTGTATTGGGTGGACAACCAGAAGTCGCGTGTGCTCGGGCAGTTCCTCGCTAGTGGCGCACACGAAATCGACCTGAGGGATGAGACATGAGTGCTGCTGCGTGCATCTTGTACAGCGACGTGCCTGACCGGCTTCTGATCTCGGCGATTCGTCACTTCGATGGGCTAACGGGAGCGGATCTCATCGCGTTCGACGAATGCCCGTTCTCAGGAGAGGTCACCGAGACGGAACATGGAACGCAGGTCTCGTTTCCATGGCCCCGTAACCGGACGATGCGCCATGCGATCGGTGACTGGCTCACGCACCACGGCATCAACTTCACGGTCGTCATGTAACGACGAATCACCGACCTCTCAAGCAAATCGAAAACGGGAACAACATGACGATCGACGAAAGCAACCAGATCGAAGAACTGCTCGGCGAATGGTACGACTGGCAGGCAGGGTATGTGCCGAGCCTTGGCTATGGGCGCATCGATCCGTCGTGCCGTGGCTTCTCCGAAGACGAACGCACGGTGACGTCCGACGAGCGCGCGGAAGAGGCAGACCGGAAGGCGGCGAAGAAGCGGGCGGAACAGGTCGACGTGTGCGTTGACGCTCTGACGTGGCAGGAGCGCGCAGCAATTCAGCGACACATGAAGGCGAAGCGAATCGGCGCAATGAACGAGGCATGCCGCGCAAAAGTTTGGAGCAATCCGCGCGGACTCGACCTTTCGGACGCGCATGCGAGCTATCAGGCGGCGAAGGTAGCGCTGTATCCGCGCGTGAGGGCGCGCGGTCTGTTGAGGGAGATGCCATTCGGACGGCGATGACGGCCGGCCAGTCCTCAGCCTTCGTTTTCCGCGCGTCCAACCAACGAGTAACGACCGATAGGAAGAGGCTCGGCGCGTCCACGGCCGCGCCCATCCCTTGGACGATCGGCCACGTCTGCTTGACTCCCCAGGTAACTCGGACTCGGCGCGATAACGCGCACCTTAACGACATTTTCATGCTCGGAGCCCCATTCGCGCGGCAACAACTCCGCGTGCTGCATCATCGAATCCAATGCAGTGGGAAACGCACCTTCTGACTGGTAGCCGAGCTGGAAAGTCCACCGGGACCTTGCGGTTGATTATGCGGTTCGCTTGTCGGCATGGAATGACGCGGGATCTAACCCAGCGTCGGATCCGAAAAGACCGCCGTACCGAACACGAACACCTTCTCCCCTTGGACCGTACCCACCCACGTTCCCATCGCAGTGCCGTCATCTGTCCAACTGGCCTCGGGAGCATCTCCCCCTATCTTAATAGCGAGTATGGTGTACGACATTGTCGCGCCCTGCGGCAGATTTCCGTTAAGTAGTGAATCTTGATTGAGTATCCCCGCAACAGTGTTAGCAAACTGTTGCAAGTCGCTTGAATCCGATTGTGTAACCGCCTGCTGGCAGGCCGTACCAAGGTCCATAATTCGACTCGCTGATTTTATTCGTCGGATGATCAGTATCAGCGGTTTGGGGAGCTAATGTCAATTTATGCAACAACGGTATCGTTCAGGCTGCCGTTACTCGTAACGTGGCCGGTCGCGGTCGTCGAAAATGGCGTACCGCGCCGCGAGGGTGGCAGGGTCTGGATTGAGTCGCATGTCGATGTTTGATAGGGACGATGCATCGGTCGTGGCCGGCCGAACGACCGTTCCCCGGAGCAAATGCTTGCTGTGTCCGAGAAGCATCTGCACTGCCCTCAAGTTCTTCGTGCGGCGGTAGATCAGCGACGCCTTTGTCCTGCGCATCGTACGTGTCCCGTAGAGTGCCGTGAACTGTGTCGACCTCATGCGAGCAGAGGCTTGCCTCCGTCGACGATGGTGGCATTTCAAAGTACCGCGCCTCGAGGTGGATCATTCAATCCAGGCGGACCAGCTAGAACGCTGAAAGATCGATTGAGCCGATCACGTTTCTGAAGCCGAGCTTTTTCTCGACGACGTACGATACGAATTCGAGCTGGAGTTCCTCCAATTCGGTGGGAATCGTTAAACCGATCTCAGTAGCCCCAAGCTCGTACGCGTCTTCGCCATTGATGTCCAGGAAGTCGGCGTGCCGCAGGATGTCGAACTCCCCATCCAAGTCGTCGCCGCGATACTCCCTCTTCACTTTGCTAAGCAGGAGATGGCTCGAGCCGTCACCGAATCGGCGCGATTGCCCTCGCTCGCGCCTTTCATACAGCATCGCCAAGAATTCACGGGTTAGCCTAGGCAGGCGAGAAAGATCCGCCCCGAGCTTCTTGAGCGCTTTTTGAACCTTCTCGATTTCAGGCGCATCGTGGCCGTGCTCTTCAACGAACGAACAGAACGCGCGACCGTCGCCGACTTTCGGCTTGGTCCGCCGCTCCCACATGTCGTACCCAGAAGTAGGGAATTTCCCGTTTTCGTCGGGCACCTCGAGCTCAATCTTTAGCCTAGCCGAACTGGAGCGTACTAGGTTGTACAGGTCCTGCAACTTATCGATCTGCAGATCGAACGCCTTGCGGGCAAGCGTGTCAAGATCCCAGACGTCGTCGGTCGTGAAGTCGTACTTCTTAGCGAGTGCTACATTAATGGAATATGCGCTCTGTCGCCTATTCATCCCGAGCACGACAATCTTTGCATACTTCGATGCTTGATCGGCGGTGATTTTCTCCAAAGTGTGATTGACCTTGTCGGTGGTCGCAGAAGAGGTCACTTGAACCCCGATTTTCTTGTTCTCATCTCCCAGATCAAGACCGGGCTCGTTTGATCTGTTTGCGTTCAAGTTTTTGAAGCTGGCATCCAGAAGAATGTTCAAAACGTCTCTAAAGAAATTCTCCGTTGCAACCGTCAAGTCGAACATGTGGATGGCGTTTCGCATCTTGACTTGGCCACCCAATATGGCCAAGTCATCCACAATTTCTCCAATAAAATAGCCTCGGCTCAGCATAGGTGATCTCCATCGCAATTTGTCTGGCCGGAGAATACCACCGGCTGCTTGAAGCAGCGCAGTTTGCGCTAAACGCATGATCATATCCGACTAAACTGAAGGGCTTCAATTCGCTCTGAACCGGTCAACCACCGTTCAGCTCTAACATAATGCTCGTGGCCGAACGCGGCCGGCCGCCGCCCTGCAACGCGCGACCGGCGCCGATCGACGGCGGATTCAACCGATCGATGCAACACACTAGAAGCTATCGAAAGACCGCAACTGGCCGCATTACGTCTTGATTTGATATGCGGCCTGCGGGGGATGAGCCCATAGCATGCCGGACTATGGCGTAGGAGATATTGAGCTTATCATTCCACGTGGCGATGCACCGATTAAGAAGCGATGAACAGCAACGAACGAGTTTTCTACACGCGCGACGAGGTGAGGCAGATTACCGATGCCTACCAGCACATCTTCGGGCCGATCGGCGCCGAACTGCGCGACTATTGGGACCTCGACCGGAAGCGCGAGTGGGGCTGTTTGACGACCGATTTCCACAACGCCTTGTTCGAGCAATACGAGGAAGCAAGCAAACGCGCCATCGAAATTGAGAGCACCGTTTCTGATCCTGTGCAGCGAGGCCTAGCTCTGCGAGACATCACCAGAAAAACTGGCGTTGGGCTAAGTCTTGGCGTGTGTCCGTGGACCGATCACGGCCTCTTCCAGACCTACGGCCAGAACATGCATCAACAGCGATTGACCATCATCCTAGGGCATGACTGGTATCCCATTGTCCCCCGACGGGCAAAAAAGCCGCACCCCGTCGACGTGCCTTTGTCGCGCTATGCTGGCTTGCGTGGCCTCACGAAGTACATCAACGTCGGTGCGGTGCCGGCGGCGATCATGAACAAGTCCGAGGTGTTGCTGTTCCTGAACTTCAAGCCGGATTTTCGGCCGCCCAACGAACCGGTGAAGGGCCCTTTCGAGCCGTACGACCGCTGCGTCCAAGGCTTCAACGCGCTTGTCGAGGCAGCAAGTCGCGAATTCAAGGTTCAGGTCATCAGTTGGGGAGGTAACGTCTGGCAGTTGCTCTGCAGGCAGGTTGAGGAGATACGCAAGCCCGTTGGCGTTTGCGTTCACGCCCGCACGAAGGAAGGGTTCGGTCGCCCGCTCGAACTGCGCTGCGGCCAACGCACCGTACCCTATCTCCCACTCGCACATCCATGCGACAGACGCAACTTCAACGATCACCATGCAGCGCACGCACATGAGGGCTTCCTTACCATGGGACTCGGTGGACGCGGCGGCGTTATGGGAGTCTAGCAGCGAGGATGCTCTTCTAGATCGCGGCGCACCAAAGGATTGTCGCCAGTACACGCCCATGTGCAATGTCCATTCCTTGTGGCGGATTCAAGCGGTCGGCAATGGTCCCTCGTTGTGCCACCTGATTGGAATTCACGATGATCGACTCGGCGATCTCGTTGACGAACCGGCGGATTGCAGTCGCCGAAATCTGAAACCGGAAGTGGACGGTAGCCGAGCTTTATGTAGGATTCCACACTTAGCGAACCTGCATGCGCTCCGTCGCAAAGGCCGATTCGGCTATCATGTGTGCAGCACAACAACGGGAGGAAATCATGGCGACCTACAAGGTCTTGAAAGCCCAATTGGACGCTTTGGCCGAGAAAGCAGAAGCTGCTCGCCTAGCTGAGTTTCAGGCAGTTGTCGAAGAGATCCGTGCCAAGGTCGCGGAGTACGGCATTACCGAGAAAGACATTTTTGGTGCGCGTCGTGGCAAGTCAGGAACGCAAACGAAGG
>NZ_QTQA01000044.1:0-38180 GCF_003853825.1 Burkholderia sp. Bp9012
AAGGACATCCGCTTCGGCGACAACCTGCCGAAGACGCGCTCGGGCAAGATCATGCGGCGCCTGCTGCGCTCGCTCGCCAAGGGCGAGGCGATCACGCAGGACACGTCCACCCTCGAGAACCCCGCGATCCTCGAGCAGCTCGCCGAAGTGCGCTGATCGCGCCTGTTGTGCACGTTGCGCACACGAGCCCCTGCGCGGCAATCCCGATTGCCCGCGCAGGGGCTTTTTGCTAAATAACGGCATGACCGATTCGTCCCGTCCGGCGCCTGCCGCGCCGCCACCCGTTCCCGAGCCGCTCGCGCGTGCCCATGCGCGCTATTGGCGTTTCAACGTCGTGTTGATCGTGGTACTGATGGCGATCGGCTTCACGGTGTCGTTCGTCGTGCCGTTCTTCGCGCCCGCGCTCGCAGGCATCCGCTTTGCCGGTTTCAGCCTGCCGTTCTATGTCGGCGCGCAGGGCGCGATTCTCGTGTATCTCGTGCTGATCGTCGTCTACATCGGCCTGATGCAGCGCGCGGACCGCCTGCTGCGGCGCGCGTACGACGAACATGCGGCGCACGCGGGCAATGCGCACCATGCCCGCTGATCCATGCTGACGCATCGACTGATTCGCGCGTACGCGCTTTACACCCTCGGCTTTCTCGGGTTCGTGCTGCTGCTGTGGCGGATCGAGCGCGCGACCGGTTCCGGCGTGTGGATCGGCTACGTGTTCCTGTTCGTGCCGATTGCCGTGTATGCGGTGATCGGGCTGCTGTCGCGCACGTCCGATCTCGTCGAATACTATGTGGCCGGGCGGCGCGTGCCGTCCGCGTTCAACGGGATGGCGACGGCGGCCGACTGGCTGTCGGCGGCGTCGTTCATCGGTCTGGCCGGCTCGCTCTACGCAACCGGCTACGATGCGCTCGCGTACGTGATGGGGTGGACCGGCGGGTTCTGCCTCGTTGCGTTCCTGCTCGCGCCATACGTGCGCAAGCTGGCGCGCTACACGATTCCCGATTTTCTCGGCACGCGCTTTTCCAGCACCGCCGTGCGCGCGCTCGCGGCCGGCGCCGCGATCCTGTGCTCGTTCGTCTATCTGGTCGCGCAGATCCAGGGGATCGGGCTGATCGCGACGCGCTTCATCGGCGTCGACTTCGCGATCGGGATCTTCTGCGGGCTCGCGGGCATTCTCGTGTGCTCGTTTCTCGGCGGGATGCGCGCGGTCACGTGGACGCAGGTCGCGCAGTACATCATCCTGATCAGCGCGATCCTGATTCCCGTGTCGCTGATCGCGATGAAGAACGGGCTCGGGCCGGTGCCGCAGTTCAATTACGGCAAGCTGATGGAGCGCGTGGCGGCGCGCGAGGCGCAGGTGCGCGATGCCGCCCCGGAGCAGCAGGTGCGCGATGCGTATCGCCGGCAGGCCGCGGTCGTGCAGGCGCAGCTCGACCGCTTGCCTGCATCGTATGCGGACGCTCGCCAGCAACTCGTCGACCAGCTTGCGGAGCTGCGGCGCCACAACGGGCCGCTGCGCGAGATCAACCAGCGCGAGCGCGAGCTGGCGGACTTTCCGCGCGACCCGACGGCGGCGCGCGTGACCTGGACCCAGACGCGCGACGATCTCCTGGCACGCGCCGAGCCACCCGTGCCGATGCACGAGCCGTTTCCCGCGGCGAACGACGACGACCGCAAGCCGCGCAAGCGGAATTTCCTCGCGTTGCTGTTGTGCCTGTCGCTCGGCACCGCGAGCCTGCCGCACATCCTCACGCGCTACAACACGACGACGTCGGTCGCATCGGCCCGGCGTTCGGTCGGCTGGACGTTGTTCTTCATCGCGCTGTTCTACCTGAGCGTGCCGGTGCTCGCGGTGATGATCAAGTACGAGATTCTCACCAGCCTCGTCGGGCGGCCGATCGCCGAGCTGCCCGCGTGGGTCACGCAGTGGCATCACTTCGAACCGGACCTGATCAGCGTCGTCGAGGTGATTCGCGACGGCATCGTGCACTGGTCGGAGATCCAGATGCAGCCCGACATGGTCGTGCTGGCCGCGCCGGAGATCGCGGGGTTGCCGTATGTCGTGTCGGGGCTGATCGCGGCCGGTGCGCTGGCCGCGGCGCTGTCGACCGCGGACGGGTTGCTGCTGACGATCGCGAATGCGCTGTCGCACGACGTCTATTACTGCATGGTCGCGCCGGACGCGTCGAGGCAGCGGCGTGTGACGATCTCGAAGGTCTTGCTGCTTGGCGTCGCGTTGTTCGCGTCGTACGTCGCGTCGCTCAGTACGGGGAAGATTCTGTTTCTGGTCGGGGCGGCGTTTTCGCTCGCGGCGTCCAGTTTCTTTCCGGTGCTCGTGCTCGGAGTGTTCTGGAAACGCACGACGACGCGCGGCGCGATCGCCGGGATGCTGACGGGGCTCGCGGTGTGCGTGTACTACATCGTGTCGACGTATCCGTACTTCACGCAGCTGACGGGGTTCGCCGGGCGGACGTGGTTCGGGATCGAGCCGATCAGTTCGGGTGTGTTCGGCGTGCCGGCGGGGTTCGCGGTGGCGATCGTGGTGAGTCTGCTCGATCGGCAGCCGGATGAATACACGAGGGCGCTGGTGGATTACATTCGGCATCCGTGACGCTGAGGCGCTGGACGTGGGGCATCGCGGCGGGAAGAAGTTTTCGATGTGGCGCAAGGCCAGATACAGCAGTTTGCCAGCCGCTTCGTCGCTCGGTGTCGAGCGCCGCTGCTTCCGCCTCGGCCGTGGCGGCCTGGTAGATCGGCTTGATCGCGGCTTTTCACATCTGACATAGCGCCGGTGATGCGGGGTGCCAGACAGAGACGACGGCCTAACGTTGACGTGCTGGCACGGAGCGATTTCGGTGGCCCATCAGCGATCTCAAAATATTCTTGCCGGGGAGTTCGATAGTCCGGTACGTCAACCACGATACAGCGATCGTCGCGGCGAAAAAGGCGATGAAGAAGCCTCGGCTGTTGTATGGCAACTCGTGTCCGGATGCGATACCCGAGATGTGTGCGGCGAGTTGCATCGGAAAGTGCACAAGGTAGATCGAATATGAAATGCTACCGAGGAACACGAGCGGAGCAAGTTTGAGCACCTTGTTGACGACAGTCCCTCGCATCGCCCCGACAATCAATGTGGGGAAGCAAACCAGCGTAATCACGAGGTCCAGACTGTTCGAAAATCGGGAACTCGCGCAGTAATAGAGGAAGCACGCAGTCGATAAAACTGCAAGGACGTCGTAGCCGGGGCGCGGAATCGTGACCTTGTCGAACACGTCGTTGACGCGGAACAGCGCGACACCGATACAGAAGCCGAACATCGCTCGGAAAATGTCGTTATCGATACCGAAGAAGGTCGCGTCGCTGATTAGACCGTTGCGAAAAATGGCTGCCAGCGCGACCACGAATCCAGCGCCCATCAGAACGGAGAATAGCTTTCTCCGGGTCGAAATGGCTGCAAGGAAGACGACGTTCACGACGAACTCAGCAGAGATGGACCACGACGGAGCGTTGAACGAGAAGCCGTGCTCAAGTCCGGTTCTGTTCAACAGCATCAGGTTGAGGGCAAATTCTCGCTTGTCGTTGAAGATATAGATAAAGGGAGACGATTCGAGTCGATGAACCAACACCCATTGCATGATCGCCACGAGACACAACATGACAAAGTGCAGCGGATATAGCCGCGCGATTCTGTCCCGAAGATTCGACAAGAAATTTGGCGACCGCTGTTCAGTCCAATAGGTACGGGCAAGCACAAATCCCGACAGCACGAAGAAGAAGTCGACAAGCAGCAGTCCGTGACCGTAAAACGGGGCCATCAAACCGGGAAACGGAGACGCATGGAAGTGGTTCGTATAGTGCCAGGCGATCACACCGATCGCCGCCAGTGCTCTGAGGCTATCTAGTTCGTGCAGCCGTTCTTTCCCGCTCATCGTGCTATGGCCTGATGTTGAATGTGCGCGATTGTATCCGAGAAAGAATCAATGTCTCGGGGTGGCGCACTATGTGCCTCGCTGGCATCTGGCAGACGCTTCAGGGCCAGGACGGTGCCGAGCATCACACGATGTTGATGATCACGGTCAGTGGCGAGGGCATCCGATCATTTCCCGGGTGCATAAGCCTGGCGAGGAGAAACGGGCGGTCGTAATCGTAATCCTGCGGCCGGACGACTGGGAGGCGTGGCTGACGACGTCGAACGTCGAGGCGGCGCGTTCGATGCTACGGTTATATCCGGCTGTCGGGATATTGGGCGAACCGGCGTGGTGGCGTGGTTGTTCGTGGACAACGCCCCCGAAGCTGGCTTTCGTGGCCGCGAAGTTGTCTTCGTGCCGTGTAGATACCAGTATGGATAGAAACGAAAAACGGGCCGAGAGGCCCGTTTTTGCTAGTGTCCTGGCGGAGAGAGGGGGATTCGAACCCCCGATAGGCGATTAACCTATACACGCTTTCCAGGCGTGCGACTTAAACCACTCATCCATCTCTCCGGAAGACCGAGAGTATATCAAACTCTGGCGGATGGTCGCCACCCCCTTGGGCGATCCGCCGAAATCGGCGGGAAAGCCGCCTTCCGCGGGTCGCGCGGCGGCCTGCTTCGTATCGAATCCGGCCGCGCAGAAGGGCCATGCTCCCAGTTACGCCCGGGCCCGGCCGCATGGCCGCGCGAGTCTGTTATCTTCCCGGGCATCTGATCGCTTTCCTGCCTCTCCATGACCGACCGCATCGTCGCCGCATTCGATTTCGACGGCACCATCACGACCACCGACAGCTTCCGTCATTTCGTCCGCTACGCGGTCGGCACGCCGCGATTCGCATGGGCCGGGCTGCGCGCGCTGCCGTGGATCGTCGCGATGAAGGCGGGACTGTTGTCGCGCGGCGATGCGAAGGCGAAGTTCGCGTGGTTTGCGCTCGGGCCGATCCGAGAGGACGCGCTCGACGTATTGGCGCGCAGCTTCGTCGACGGCTACCTGCCGAACCTCGTGCGTCCGGACATGCTGGAGCGGGTGCGCGAGCATCAGGCGCGCGGGCATGAAGTCGTGCTGGTGAGCGCATCGCCGTCACTGTATCTGGAGAAGTGGGCGAAGACGGCCGGCATCGACACGGTGCTCGCGACGCGCCTCGCGTTCGAGCGCGGCACGTTCACCGGGCGGCTGAACGGAGAGAACTGCTGGGGCCCGCAGAAGGTTGTGCGCTTGCGCGGCTGGTGGGGCAATCGGCTGCCCGCGAAACTGTTCGCCTACGGCGACAGCCGCGGCGACAAGGAAATGGCCGAACTCGCGAACTGGGCGTGGATCCGCGGGCGGGGGCCGATGCCGCCGATCGGCGACTGACGGACTAACGCGACACCGGCGCGGCGAGCAACCCCGCGCGCTGCCGTCAAGCGTCGGCCCGCCGCGTGCCGCGCACACCGCGAACCGGACGATACGCACCCCAGCGATTCGAGCGCTTGAACGTGCCGACGTCGTTGAACCGCACGCCGACTTCACGCAGTGCCTTGTGCGCTGTGCGCGCGGTCAGCTGCCGGATGTAGAACGGATCGCGCACCACGAAGTGATGGATCGCGTGCGTGCTGCCGAAGTTGAAGCAGAACAGCTGGAACGGCAGCATCCACCACGGGTTGAGCACCTGGGTCTGCTGGATCACGTTGCGCGAATCGATGTCGCCGAAGTAATGCATGTTCGAGCTGACGAAGTTGATGCAGAAGCTGCGCACGAAGTTCGGCCCGAGCCACACGACCGCGAGGAAATCGACGACGTGCATCACGCGCTCGACGACGGTCGGCACGGTCACCGCATAGCCGAACGCATGCAGCGCGAACAGGCCGGCGTGATAGACGATGAACGCGTGCCACAGCGCGTAGTACGCATGACCGATCGGCATGTAGGACGACACCTGCTCGATGCGCAATTGCGCGCGTTCGGCCGCATCCTGCACCGGTTGCGCGGCCACGTACTGCCTGACCTTGCGGCGCATCGCCTCCGGCCGCAGCACGACGGCGAGCATCCCGTCCGCGATCATCAGCAGCCGCTTCACGCCCCAGCGTTCGCCGTTGGTGATGCCGAATTCCTCGAGATCCGATTCGCCGCCCGACACCTTGTGGTGATGCAGGTGCATGCGCCGGCGCGTCCACGGGTTGATCGTGCCCGGCCGCGTGAGCCAGCACAGTGCCATCATCAGGTGATAGGCCCACGGTGTCTTCTTGAAGTACATCAGGTGGATCAGGTCGTGCTCGAGTTCGTGGATCAGCGACGTGACGAACGCGGCGAGCGGCAGCGCGACGTACCACGCGATCGCGCCGCGCGCATACAGCCAGGCGATCGCGAGCATCGCGCTCACCGACACGGCCATCACGGTCGCGCCGACGAGGTTCTGGTTGTCGAGCAGCGGAAAGCGCGCGCGGATCGCGTCGCTCGCGGCGTTGACCTCGCGGCGGACGTACGCGACCTTGTCGGCGTCGTGACGAAAGACGGTTCGTGCAGATTGGCTCATCGACCGGAATCCGAGCAGAGAGAGTGGGGCGCAATGCCGATGTGACAAGCATAGGTGCGCCTCGTGGCGCACGCGAGGGCCGCCGGTGCCAATGATGGTGTCATTTCGGGCCACATTGGCCCGCGCGCCGGCCTGCGGTGCAGCGTCATGCGGCTAGAGTGCCGACGCGGTGTCATTGCGGGCCAGCGACGCTACAATCCGCCGAAAACCGCTCCGGAGTCCGCCGTATGGCCCTGTCCGTCCCGGATGCCGCGCGCCAGCTGAACAAGGCGACGGTATCGTCCGCGTATGCGCTGTTCATGCTGATGCTCGCCGAGGAGCGCGGCATCGCTGGCGGCCGAATTCTCGCCGGGTCGGGTGTCGAGCGCGACCGGCTCGCCCAGCCCGACGCGCGCATCACGCCGCTGCAGCAGGCGGCGATCGTGTTCAACCTGCTCGAGGCGACGGACGATCCGTCGATCGCGATCGAGATCGGCCTGCGCAGCAGTCTCACGAAATCCGGCCTGATCGGCTTCGGGCTGATGAGCTGCGCGACGCTCGGCGAGGCGCTCGCGCTCGGTATCCGCTACCTGCCGACGCGCGTGCCGTTCTTTTCGGTGCGGCTCGCGCAGCTCGACGGGATTGTCGACATCGACGTGCTCGAGGCATTTCCGCTTGGCCGGCTGCGCCAGTTCGCGGTGGAGAACTTCCTGGTCGAGACGGCGATCCTGTTCAACTCGCTGCTCGATCCCGTGCCCGGTCGCACGTTGCGGTCGCGCGCGGAGCTGCATTTCGAATGGCCCGAACCGCCGTGGTTCGAGCGCTATCGCGAGCGGCTGCCGCGCTGTCATTTCGACGCGAGCGCGAACCGCATCCGCTGCGACGCGGCGTTGCTCGACGAGCCGATCGGCACCGCGAACGCGCAGACCGCGCAGATGATCGTCCAGCAATGCGAGGCCGAGCTCGCGCGGCTCGGCTATGCGGAAAGCATCGTCGAGCGCGTGCGCAACCTGCTGATCTGCGGCGACGCAGGTTATCCGTCGGTGGACGAAGTCGCGCGCGAGCTGCACGTGTCGGCGCGCACGCTGAAACGCAAGCTCGCGGAATTCGGCGCGACCTATTCCGCGCTACTCGACGAGATCCGGCTGCGCGATGCGCTCAGGTTGCTCGAGGGCACACGCCTGCCGGTCGACGAGATCGCGGCGCGGGTTGGCTATACCGACCGCGCCAATTTCACGCGTGCATTCAAGCGCTGGACCGGCGTCGCGCCGAGCGAGCGGCGCTGACGGCGCGGCGGGCGGCGCGGCCGGTGTCGGTGGCGCGCCCTGCATCGATCAATCGACCATGCGATCCAGCGATCAATCGGCCCGTCAGACGATCGCAACCCAGTTCGCCCCGCGACCGCCCGGCACGCGCGCGTGCAACGACAGCGTGCCGTCGCTTGGCTCGACCGCATAGACCGACACGTATTCCGATTGCTCGCCGCATGCGACGAGCCAGCGTCCCGACGGATCGATCGCGAAGCCGCGCGGCTGCGTTTCGGTGGCCGTCGCATGAGCGGGTTCGAAGGTGCCGTCCGCATGCTGGCGATAGCAAAGCAATTGGCTCGACGTGCGTTCGCTGACATACGCGAAGCGCTCGTCGGGCGTCAGGTGGAGATCGGCGGCCCACACGGCGGGTTCGGTCGGCGCGGGTGGGCGCGCATGGCCTTGCGCGAGGTCGATGACGGCCGGGTGACGCGCGCTGACTTGTGCGTTGCCGAGGCGGCCGCTGTCGACGTCGCGCGAGAAGGTCGCGAGCGTGGCCTGGAATTCGCTGACCGCGACGAGCGTGTGGCCGTCGCGCGCGAAGCGCAGGTGACGCGGCCCGAAGCCGCCCGGCACGCGCGTTTCGCCATGCTCGACCGCGCGCAGGCCGCCTGCATCCTCGACCAGCGCGAACGTGAAGATCCGGTCCGAGCCGAGCGAGCTCACGTACGCGAATCGATTGTCCGGCGACACGACGACGGCATGCGCGTTCGCGATGCCGTGCGCGACCTGCAGCGGCGCGCCGTCGCCGTCGCGCACGCGCGCGGCGTCGTAGAGGCTCAGCGAGTTGCCGCCGTACGACGCGCCGAGCAGCCAGCGGCCGCTGCGATCGAGCGACAGGTACGCGTGGCTCGCGTCGATCGCGGTTGCGCCGATGCGGGCGAGCGCGCCGGTGCCGGCAGCGATGCGGAATGCGACGATCGTCGGCTCTGCGCCGCGCGTCGCGACGTACAGCCGCCCGCGATCGGGCTGCACGGCGACCGGCATCGCGACGTCGCCGGCCGGGTAGCGGGCGAGCGGGGCGAGCGCGCCGTCGGAGGTGAGCGAGAACGTGGCGAGGTCGCCGTCGACGGCATTCGAGACGACGACGGTCAGGCGGTCAGTGTTCGGCATGGCGGAGCAGTGCAGTGTTCGTGAAGGACTCGTCGGCCGGCAGGCCCTTCGGCGGATCGCTGCGCCGGTGCGTGCGGGCGAACAGCGCGGCGACCGCGGCGACGAGGGATGCGATCGCGAGCGCATACAGGCCGCCCGTGATCGAACCCGTATGTTGCTTCAGATAGCCGAAGGCCGTCGGTGCGACGAAGCCGCCGAGGTTGCCGATCGAGTTGATCAGCGCGATCACGGCCGCGGCCACGCGCGTGTCGAGATAGCCCTGCGGGATCGGCCAGAAGAGCGACGACGCGGCCTTGAAGCCGAGTGCGGCGAAGCAGATCGACGCGAACGACCAGACGGGATCGTGCGACGTCGACGCGAACAGCCCGCACGCGGCGAGCACGAGCGCGAACGACAGCCAGCGCTGCGGATGTTTCCACTTCGCGGACAGCACCGCGAAGGCGTACATCGCGCCGATCGCGATCATCCACGGAATCGTGTTGTAGAGGCCGACCTGGAAGTCGGTGAGGCCGCCCATCTTGCGGATGATGGTCGGCAGCCAGAAGGTGGCCGCGTAGATCGTGAGCTGGATCGCGAAATACAGGAAGCAGAACAGCATGATCTGCGGGTCGCGCAGCAGCGTGGCGGCCGATACGTGCACCTTCGAGCGCACGTCGCGGGTCGCGCGTTCTTCATCGAGCGCGTTCTGGAGCGCCGCGCGTTCGCCGGCGGTGAGCCACGTCGCGTCGCGGATATGCGACTTCAGAAGCAGCCAGCTCGCGCCGCACAGCGCGACCGAGAACATCCCTTCGATCAGGAACATCCACTGCCAGCCTTGCAGGCCGAAGCCGTGGATCGACAGCAGCGCGCCGGTCACGGGCCCGGACAGCACCGACGCGAACGCGGAGCCGCCGAGGAAGATCGCCATCGCCTTGCCGCGCTCCTGCGGCGGCAGCCATTGCGACAGGTACAGCACGACGCCGGGGAAGAAGCCGGCCTCGGCTGCGCCGAGCAGGAAGCGCAGCACGTAGAACGACGTGTCGTTCCAGACGAACGCCATCGCGGCGGCGACGATGCCCCACGTCGCCATGATCCGCGCGAGCCAGATGCGTGCGCCGTAGCGCTGCATCAGCAGGTTGGACGGCACTTCGAACAGCGCGTAGCCGACGAAGAACAGGCCGGCACCGAGTCCGTACGCCGCAGCGCCGATACCGATCGACGCTTCGAGGTGGCGATCGACGAAGCCGACGTTGACGCGGTCGATGTAGTTCGCGATGAACATGATCAGCACGAGCGGCAGCACGTGCCATTTCACTTTCGAGACGGCGGACGCGAGCGGGTCGCGGCCGGGCAGGGCAGGCGTGGTCAATGGAGTCTCCGGTCGGGCGGCGGACGGGGCGGCGGCCCGCGTCGGCGTCGGGTGGTGAGCTAAGTAGTATGTTGTCGTATGACATGGTACGCCTCAGATTCCTGCATGACGTCGCGGGTTTACCCGAAATTCGGCCAAATAATGAGACATCGCAGCGGGAGATCACTAGGCGCTATCACGTCTGATGACGTATGACGTGATTCGACCTGACGGCAACCGTATCCTCGGCGGCCCGCTCTGCGCTGCGATGCGATGGGCGTCGCCCCCGGGTGGGCGCCGCCCGCTATGCCATCGACACGACGCTGTTCAGCAGCATCTTCACGAGCACGGCCTGGCGCGTTGCGCCCGTCTTCGCGAAGATGCCGCGCAGGTGTGCGCGGGCGGTGTTCTTCGTGATGCCGGTGGCGGCGGCCGCTTCGTCGAGCGTCAGGCCGTCGACGAGCAGCAGTGCGATCTCGGTTTCCATCGGCGTGAGGCGAAACAGCCGGTGCAGCATGTCGCGCGAGGTCTGGGGCGACGACGCCGGATCGCGGACGAACACCGCGACGGCCGGCCGGTGCTGGCGGTCCTCCGCGCCGTGATAGGGCGCGAGCGGGCGCAGCAGCACGTTCAACGGCATCGCGCCGCCGGGGCGCGACAGCGTGGTGGCCTCGATGCGCCCCAGCGCGCCCGCGCGGAAATGCTCGAGCGTGGCCTGCAACGCCTTCTGCAGCCGGCGCTCGTCGAGCGGGCACGACGCATGGAGCCGCTCCTGGCGCAGGCACAGGCCGTCCTGCTGCGCGAGCAGCCGTTCGGCGATGCGGTTGTGCTTGATCACGCGGCCATCCTCGTCGAGGATCGCGGTGCCGACGTCGAGCCGGTCGACGGTGCCCGCGTACAGCGCGCGCTCGGCGTCGAGCACGTCGAGCGCCGCATGCAGTTCGACCGCGCGCTGCAGGTGGGGCAACAGCGTCGCGACCTGCGCGCGTTCGGCCGCGTCGAAGTCGCGGGCATGATGCGCGCGGCTCACGAAAAACGCGCACTCGACGCCGCGCTCGCCGCGCAGGTTCGCGCCGAGGATGAAGCGCAGGTCGAGGGGCTGCAGGTACTGCCGGTAGAAATCGTGCGCGCACCAGCGGGCGGCGCCGAACAGTCCGTCTGCCGTGAACACCTGGCCGGGCGGCTGGTCGAGAAACGGGCACAGCGCATAGAACTGCTCGCTGTACGACGGCTCGCCGGGCAGCAGCGGGCCGTCGGCCGACGCGTTGATGATGAGCCCGCGCCGCGAGCCGCCGGGGTTGCGCAGCACGAGCGTCGTGAAGCGCGCGTCGAGCCGCACGCGGATCGCTTCGAGAAAGCGCGCCCACGGCGTCGTTTCGGACAGGCCCTGATAGACGAGCCCGAGCCACGCGCTGAGTTCGCGGGCCGTCCACGCGGCGTCGTCGAAACCGTCGTGCGCGGCCGTGTCGTCGGGCGCCAGCGCGATCCGCATGCTCGTGTTCTCCTGGGGCGGGGTGAATGCGTCCGAACGAGCATACCGGCCGGCCGGCGGCCCGCGTCATCCGAACGGAGTAGACGACGCGGGCAGTGCCCGTGCGACGCGGCCGGCGAGGGTCAGGCGACGCGCTCGCGCAGCAGGTACGCGACGATGCGATCGGCCGCCGCTTCCGGCGACTCGGCCACCGTGTCGATGCGCAGTTCCGGCTGCGCGGGCGGCTCGTACGGCGAGTCGATGCCCGTGAAGTGCTTCAGTTCGCCCTTGCGCGCCTTCTTGTACAACCCCTTCGGATCGCGTTCCTCGGCCACCGCGAGCGGTGTGTCGACGAACACTTCGACGAACTCGTCGGGGCCGGCCAGCGCACGCGCCATGTCGCGTTCCGCGCGGAACGGCGAGATGAACGATACGAGCGTGATGAGCCCGGCATCGAGCATCAGTCGCGCGACTTCGGCCACGCGCCGGATGTTCTCCACGCGATCGGCCTCGGTGAAGCCGAGATCGCGGTTGAGCCCGTGCCGCACGTTGTCGCCGTCGAGCAGGTACGTATGCTTGCCGAGCGCATGCAGCCGCTGCTCGACGAGGTTCGCGATCGTCGACTTGCCCGCGCCGGACAACCCGGTCAGCCACACGATGCGCGGCGTCTGCGCCTTCTGCGCCGCGCGCGCGTCGCGGTCGACGTCGACGGCCTGCCAGTGCACGTTGTGCGCGCGGCGCAACGCGAAGTGCAGCATCCCGGCGCCGACCGTGTCGTTGGTGAAGCGGTCGATCACGATGAAGCCGCCGGTATGACGATTCTGGTCGTACGGATCGAACGCGACGGGCCGGTCGAAGCTCAGGTTGCACACGCCGATCTCGTTCAGCGCGAGCGTGCGCGCGGCGAGATGCTCGCGCGTGTTCACGTCGATCTTGTACTTCGGCGTCGCGCAGGTCGCGCCGACCGTCTGCGTGCCCAGCTTCACGAGATACGGCCGGCCCGGCAGCAGCGGTTCGTCGTGCATCCACACGAGCGTCGCCTCGAACTGATCGGCCACCTCCGGCGGCGCGTCGGCGTGCGCGATCATGTCGCCGCGGCTGATGTCGATTTCGTCGGCGAGCGTGAGCGTCACCGCTTCGCCGGCGCGCGCGACTTGGGCTTCGCCTGCCGGCGTGATCATCGACGCGATGCGGCTTTCCTTGCCGGACGGCAGCACGCGCACGCGTTCGCCGACGCGCACTTCGCCGGACGCGATGCTGCCGGCATAGCCGCGGAAGTTCAGATGCGGGCGGTTGACCCATTGCACGGGCAGGCGGAACGGTTCGTCGCGCGTCACGCGCGCGACGAGCGGCAGCGTGTCGAGATGCTGCATCAGCGGCGGGCCCGCGTACCACGGCATGCGCGGGCTCGACGCGATCACGTTGTCGCCGCGCAGTGCGGACATCGGAATGCTGACGATCTCCTGGAGGCCGAGCTCGGCCGCGAACGCGCGATAGTCGGCGTCGATGCGTTCGAACACCGCTCGGTCGTAGTCGACCAGATCCATCTTGTTGATCGCGAGCACGACGCGCCCGATGCCGATCAGCGCGACGAGATGGCTGTGGCGGCGTGTCTGCGTGAGCACGCCCTTGCGCGCGTCGATCAGGATCACCGCGAGATCGGCAGTCGATGCGCCGGTGATCATGTTGCGCGTGAACTGCTCGTGGCCGGGCGTATCGGCGACGATGAACTTGCGTCGCGCGGTCGCAAAGAAGCGGTACGCGACGTCGATCGTGATCCCCTGTTCGCGTTCGGCCGACAGGCCGTCGACGAGCAGCGCGAAATCGAGGTCGCCGCCTTGCGTGCCGACCTTCTTCGAATCGGCTTCGAGCTGGGTCAGCTGGTCGTCGAACAGCATGTTCGATTCGTAGAGCATGCGGCCGATCAGCGTGCTTTTGCCGTCGTCGACGCTGCCGCACGTGATGAAGCGCAGCAGGTCCTTCGTCTGCCCATCGTCGGCGTGCATACCGGGTGCCTCGGGCGCGGTGAGAACGTGTGCCATCAGAAATATCCCTCCTGTTTCTTCTTTTCCATCGAGCCGGCCGAATCGCTGTCGATCAGCCGTCCCTGGCGCTCGGACGTGCGCGTGTCGCGCATCTCCTGCAGGATGTCGTCGAGCGAGCTCGCGTCGCTGTCGATCGCGCCCGTCAGTGGATAGCAGCCGAGCGTGCGAAAGCGCACCTTGCGCATCTGCGGCACTTCGCCGTCGCGCAGCGGCAGCCGTTCGTCGTCGACCATGATCAGCGCGCCGTCGCGCTCGACCACGGGCCGCTCCTTCGCGTAGTAGAGCGGAACGATCGGAATGTCGTGCAGCCGGATGTATTGCCAGATGTCGAACTCGGTCCAGTTGGAGATCGGAAACACGCGCAGGCTTTCGCCCTTGCGCTTGCGCGCGTTGTACAGCGACCAGAGTTCGGGCCGCTGGCGCTTCGGGTCCCAGCGATGCTGCGTCGAACGCAGCGACACGATGCGCTCCTTCGCGCGCGATTTCTCCTCGTCGCGGCGCGCGCCGCCGAACGCGGCGTCGAAGCCGTAGTGGTCGAGCGCCTGCTTGAGCCCTTGCGTCTTCCACACGTCGGTGTGAACGGCCGAGCCGTGCGTGAACGGATTGATGTCGTTCGCCACGCCGTCGGGGTTCACGTGGACGCGCAGGTCGAGGCCGAGGCGCTCGGCCGTCTCGTCGCGAAACGCGATCATCTCGCGGAACTTCCACGTCGTATCGACGTGCAGCAGCGGAAAGGGCGGCTTCGCCGGGTAGAACGCCTTCATGGCGAGATGCAGCATGACCGAGCTGTCCTTGCCGATCGAATAGAGCATCACCGGGTTTTCGCTTTCCGCGACCACCTCGCGCATGATGTGGATGCTCTCGGCCTCCAGTCGCTCCAAGTGGGTCAACATCGTTCGTCTCCTTGTTGCATGCCGGCGCCGCGCGACATGTGCGGCGTTTCGTGCATGACGCCAACGGTATCGAGCGAGGGCGGTGCCGTTCTTCGTCCGGGTGGACTAGGGCCTGTTCCGGCCAACAACGGGCTTGCGCCAGCCCCACGAATTTTCTTGTTCGGGGGAGCGTGCGTTATCGGCCGGAACAGGCCAGCCCCGGCACGGCGGCGCAGCGGATCTTTCCTTAGTCCACCCGGACGAAGTGGCGCGTGGAGCGCTCGCTTAAGGTGAGCGCTCGACCACCGGCGGAGATGACACATGACGGACGACACACGTGCCACGCAATTGCTTTCGGGCCAGACCTGGGCCGATTTCTGCGACACCCTGAAGCGCAGCGGACAGCAGATCCTGCGCGCCGACGCGCCGGACGATCCGCTCACGCGCGCGGAAGGGTTCCGCTACCTGAGTCGGCTGATGCGCATCGCGCTCGAAATGCACGTCGAGTTCGCGGACGGCGCGTGGCCCGGCTTCTTCTCGCCGTCGCACGAGACCGCGAAGATCGGCGCCGACAATCCCGACAACCTGTACCAGTACGCGCGCCTCGACGGCCGCTGCGAATATCGCGTGACGGGGCGGCGCGGCACGGTCGCGTACCTGAGCTTCGGCACGCAGAAGGGCGGCTACGAAACGGACGGCAAGATGCTGCAGACGGGGTTTCTCGATGCGAAGCAACTCGAGGTCGCGCCGGACGGCAGCTTCGAGATCGTGCTGAGCGCAACGCCGCGCGCAGGCAACTGGGTACGCATGGAGCCGGGCACGAACGCGCTGCTGGTGCGCCAGACCTTCCTCGACCGGCGCGCGGAGACGCCCGCGCAACTGAAGATCGAGCGCATCGGCGCGCACGACCGCCCGGCGCCGCTCGACCCGCTCGTGCTGCAGGGCGGCCTCATGCGCGCCGCGCAGTTCGTCGAGCGGACGTCGAAGCTGTTCGCCGACTGGGCCGGGAGCTACGGGGCGCACGTCAACGCGCTGCCGCCCGCGGACCAGGCGCTGTGCCAGTCGGTCGGCGGCGATCCGAACATCTACTACTACCACTCGTGCTGGTCGCTGGCCGATGACGAGGCGCTCGTGATCGACGTCGACACGGTGCCCGACTGCGATTTCTGGAACGTGCAGCTCAACAACCACTGGATGGAGTCGCTCGACTACCGGCACTTCGACATCTGCGTGAACAAGCACAGCGCGCGCCTGAATGCCGACGGCGGCGTGACGGTGGTGGTCGCCGCGTCGCGGCCGGGCGACGCGAACTGGCTCGATACGGCCGGGCATCGCAGCGGCACGATCTGCTGGCGCTGGGTCGGCGCCGCGCGACCGGTGCATCCGCGCACGCGCGTCGTCAAGCTCGCCGCGCTGAAGGAGGCCGCATGAACGCACCGCTCGACCGGATCCGCACGCTGCTCGATGCCGACGGGCTGATCGCCGAAGCCGTGTCGCGCACGGGCGGCCTTGCCGCGTTCGGCGACGGCCCGTATCGCGAGGCGCTCGACGTGATGTGCGCATCGCTGATCGATGAAGCGAAGCTGTCCGCGCGCGGCGCGGAGATGATGCGCGAGAAGCTCGTCGGCCAGCTCGTGAATCGGCTCGTCGTGGAGGATTACTGCCGGCGCTATCCGGAGATCGTCGACATCGAGATCGACGATCCGCTCGTGATCGTCGGGCTGCCGCGCACCGGCACGACGCTGCTGCAGCGGCTGCTCGCGGTCGACCCGCGCTTTCATTCGGCCGCATGGTGGGAAACGCGCTATCCGGCGCCGCTCGCCGGCGAGACGCTCGACGCGCCGACCGTGCGCATCGCGCGCGCGCAGGCCGAGGTCGCGGCCATGATCGACTGCATTCCGCAGATCCTGGCGATTCATCCGCTCGACGCGATGCTCGTCGACGAGGAGTTCATGCTGATGGAGCACTCGTTCGTGTGCGCGATGGATTCGTACGCGAACGTGCCGGGCTATACGTCGTGGCTCGAGCAGCAGGACCTGACGCCCGTCTATACGTACCTGAAGCGCATGCTGCAGTTCCTGCAGTGGCAGAAGATGCAGCGCAGCGCCGCGCCGGCCGAGCGCTGGCTGCTGAAGACGCCGCAGCACCTGCATGCGCTCGACGTGCTGTGCCGCGTGTTTCCGCACGCGCAGGTGGTGCTCACGCACCGCGACCCGGCGCAGACGATTCCGTCGATGGCGAGCATGGCGCACACGCTGTGGCAGATGTACGCGGACGACCCGGATCCGCGCACGGTCGGCGCGCAGTGGCACGCGGGAATGGCCCGCGCGATCCGCGCGGCGATGGCCGCGCGCGACGCGTTGCCGGCCGCGCGGTTTCTCGACGTGCGTTTCGAGGACACCGTGTCGAATCCGCTCGGCGTTGCAGAAGCCGTGTACCGCTTCGCCGGCATGCCGCTCGATGCACGGCAGCGCGCGGCGATGGCGGACTGGATGACGCGCAACGGCCGCGACAAGCGCGCCGCGCACGATTACCCGATCGCGCGCTTCGGCTTCACCGATGCGCAACTGGCGCACGACTTCGCCGCGTATCGCGCGCGGCACCTGCGGCCGGCCGGCTGACGGCGCGCCCGCGAAACCAACGATAACCAGGAGACAACCCATGTTGCTGAAGGACAAGATCGTCGTGATTTCCGGAATCGGGCCGGGGCTCGGTGTGAAGCTCGCCGTCGAGGCGGCACGCGAGGGCGCGCGCGGCGTGGTCGTCGCGGCACGCACGATGGAAAAACTCGACGACGCGCAGGCGCGGATCAGCGCACTCGGCGTCGCGTGCGACGTGCTGAAGGTGCAAACCGACATCGCCGATCGCGCGCAGTGCCGGCAGCTCGCGATTCAGGCGGTCGAGCGCTTCGGCCGGATCGACGCGCTCGTGAACAGCGCGTTCGTGCACGGCACGTTTCCGGAGGCGGTCGAGGAAGCCGATCTCGACGGCTGGCGCGCGGTGTTCGACACCAACGTGTTCGGCACGATGACGCTCACGCAGGAACTCGTCCCGCACATGAAGCGGCAGAAGCGCGGCGCGATCGTGATGATCAACACGCAGGCCACCCGCAAGCCGTTTGCAGGGGAATCGGGCTACGCTATATCGAAGGGCGCGCTCGCGGTCGCGGCAAAATACCTCGCGCGAGAGCTCGGCGTGCACGGGATCCGCGCGAACAGCATCCACATGGGCTGGATGTGGGGCGTGCCGACGCAGACGTATTTCCGGCAGGCGGCAGCCGAGTATGGAATGACGGAGGAGGAGATCATCGCGCCGATCGCGTCGAACATCGCGCTCGCGAAGCTGCCGACCGACGACGACTGCGCGCGCGCGGCGCTGTTCCTTGCGTCGGATTATGCGAACGCGGTGACCGGCGCGACGCTGGACGCGAACGGCGGCGACTTCATGCCCTGAGGACGGAGCGACGGATGATGCAGGAACGGCAACCCCACCGGGGACGACATTTCTTCGCGTTCAACGGTGACGCGGACGGCCTGTGCGCGCTGCAGCAACTGCGGCTCGCGGAGGGCGAACGCGGCACGCTCGTGACCGGCGTGAAGCGCGACATCAGGCTGCTCGAGCGAATCGACGCGCGGGCCGGCGACCGCGTGACCGTGCTCGACGTGTCGCACGACCAGAACCGCGACGCCTGCGCGCGGCTGCTGTGCGCAGGCGCGGCGATTCGCTACTTCGACCATCACTTCGCGGGCGAGCTGCCGGGCGATCCGCGTTTCGACGCGTATATCGACACGGCCGCCGACGTCTGCACGAGCGCGCTCGTGAACCGCCATCTCGGCGGCCGCCACGTGCGCTGGGCGATCGTCGCGGCGTTCGGCGACGAACTGCCGGCGCTCGGCGACGCGCTCGCGCGCGAATACGGGCTCGACGAGGCTGAACGCGGCACGCTCGCCGAGCTTGGGCTCTACCTGAACTACAACGCCTACGGCGATTGCGTCGACGATCTGCATTTCGATCCGGCGGTGCTCGCCGACGCGATGCTGCCGTGCGCGGATCCGCTCGACTTCGTGCGCGACACGCCGGTGTTCGCCGCGCTGCGCGACGGCTATCGCGACGACATGGCACGGGCATGCGCGCTTGCGCCGCTGCGCGACGTGCCGGGCGCGACGCTGATCAGGATGCCGGATCATCCGTGGGCGCGGCGCGCGACGGGGATGCTCGCGAACGAGCGGATGCGCAATGCGCCGCATGCGGCGCTCGCGGTGCTGTCGCCGCGTGCGCAGGGCGGGCTCGTCGTCAGCGTGCGCGTGCCCGACGGCCGGCCGCTCGGCGCCGACGAATTCTGCCGCGGTTTCCCGACCGGCGGCGGGCGCAAGCGCGCGGGCGGCATCAACCATCTGCCGGAAACCGAGTTCGACGCGTTCGCCGAACGTTTCGAGGCGGCCTTCCGTCTCGACTGAAACCGGGGGCCCGCGACGCGCGCGCCGTGCAACGATGTCACGGCGCGCGCCGTGCCGCATCAGCCGGTCGCGTGCGCGAGCACGGCCGGCACGTTGTGGCCGTAGCAGCGCTCCTCGACGCGCTCCGCGATGCGCCAACCCTGCGCGGTGCGCACGAACCGGTCGACGTACCACAGCCCGAGGAACATCACCTGCGTGCCGCCGTCCGGCAGCGCGACTTCCATCGGATTGAAGCAGATCGTGCGGCCGCGCGCGGTGTCCCCGTCGAGCGTGATCGACAGGTTGCCGACCATGTGCTGGTATTGCGGGAACCGCGGCAGCACGGTGCGCAGCCACGCCTTGACGTCCGGATAGATGCCGGCGATGCCGCCCATCGCGCGATAGTCGATCGTCGCGTCGCGCGTGAACACCGCATCGAGCGCGTCGAAGTCGCGTGCATCGATCGCGCTCGAGTACGCGACGATCAGCTCGCGGATGTCGTGATGATCAGAGAGGGTCTGCAGATCGGGCATCGGCCGTTCTCCGTCACGCGCTTTTGCGCCGGCGGGGCGCGTGCAGCGCTTCCGCGCGCCGCTTCACGTCGCGCGCGCACTGGTCGAATCCCTGTTTCACCCAGCCGCCGTGCTCGCGCATGATCGTTTCCGCGTTGATGCCGAGAAACTGGTCGGTCGTGAAGTAACGGCATCGTTCGGCGCCGTCGGCTTCGACGTACTGGTCGCGGCGCGCGGCGTCCTTGTTGTCGTCGATGGGACGCTGCTCCCACGACAGCAGACGCTCGGGCTCGCACGCGACGAGGATTTCGTTGACGGGAATGACCGTGTCCGTGCCCGGAATGCGCACCTGCATGTACACGAAGTCGCCGATCCGGCCGGTCGTTTCGAGGCCGACGCAGAACGTGTTCCATTCGCCGTAGCGCGGGAAGTCGGTCAGCACTTCCCAGACGACGGAAGCGGGGGCGTCGATCGCGACGGTGATCGAGGTGACGAGATTGGCTGGTTTGGTCATGGCGCGTATCGGGTGAGATTGACGATGAGGGCGAGACCGCGGGTGCGCCCGGGCGGGTGCGCGCCGCGACGGCCGGAATGGTCCGCGCGCGCGGCGGCGGACCTGACGGATGCGTCGCGCGATGCGCGTGGCCGACCGGCGGCCGGCGCGTGCCGCGCATCGCGTTGAACCCGACATCGAGCGTAGGCCGGTGCGTCCGGTGAAGAATCGTCGGAATGGACTAAGGCGTTTCACCGGGCTCGCGATCCGGCCGGGCGTCGTCGTCGGGCCGCGACGCGTTGGCGGGCGCCGCACGTGTGCCGGACATCGACATCGCGCGTCCGTGCCGCGACAATACCGGTCACTTTTTCGTTTCCCGATCGAGGTGCCCGTGCCAGCGAAGTCGTCCGTTGCTCCTGCCGTCGTGTGGTTCCGCGACGATCTGCGCGTGACCGACCAGCCCGCGCTGACGCGCGCGGTCGCGTCGGGCCGGCCGCTCGTGTGCGTGTACGTCGACGACACGGGCGAAGGCGCAGGGCGCGCGCTCGGCGGCGCGGCGCGCTGGTGGCTGCACGGGGCGCTCGCCGGACTCGACGCGGCGCTCGTGCGTCATGGCGGTCGCCTGCTGCTGCTGCGCGGTGATGCGCCGCGCGAGATCGAACGCGTCGTGCACGACACGGGTGCTGCGGCCGTGTACTGGAACCGCCGCTATGCGCTGCCGCAGCGCGATGCCGATGCGGCGTTGAAGGCGTCGCTGAAGGCGCGCGGCATTGAGGTCGAGAGCAGCAACGGCAGCCTGCTGAACGAACCGTGGGAGGTGCTGACAGGCGCCGGCACGCCATTCCAGGTGTTCACCGCATACTGGCGCGCGGTGCGGCGAGATCGCACGGTGGCGGCGCCGCTGCCGGAACCCGAACGGATCGCGTTTCACCCGTGGCCGGCCGGCGTGCGCGAACGTGCGCTGGCGCTCGACGCGTTCGCGTTGCGTCCGAGTGCGCCGGACTGGGCGGGCGGCCTGCGCGACGCGTGGCCGACACCCGACGAGGCCGGCGCGCATGCGCGGCTCGACGCGTTTTCAGTCGAGTCGCTGGCCGGCTATGCCGATACGCGCGACCGGCCCGACCGGTCGGCGACGAGCCGGCTGTCGCCGTTCCTGCGCTTCGGCAACGTGTCGCCGCGCCAGGTGTGGCATGCGGTGCTGGGTGCCGCACACGCGGGCGGCCCGGCCTGCGCGGCCGGTGCCGAGAAATTCCTGAGCGAGCTCGGCTGGCGCGAATTCAGCCACGTGCTGCTGTATCACTTCCCGGCGCTCGCGACCGACAACTTCCGCGCGCAGTTCGACGCGATGCCGTGGCGCGACGATCCCGCCGCGCTGCGCGCCTGGCAGCGCGGGCTGACCGGCTATCCGCTCGTCGATGCGGGGATGCGCGAGCTGTGGGCGACCGGCTGGATGCACAACCGTGTGCGAATGGTCGTCGCGTCGTTTCTCGTCAAGCATCTGCTGATCGACTGGCGGGCCGGCGAGCGCTGGTTTTACGACACGCTCGTCGACGCGGACGTCGCGAACAATCCGGCGAACTGGCAATGGGTCGCTGGCTGCGGCGCCGACGCCGCGCCGTATTTCCGCATCTTCAATCCGGTGACGCAGGGCCGGAAGTTCGATCCGCAGGGCGCATACGTGCGCCGCTGGGTGCCGGAACTCGCGGGCCTCGACGCCGCGACGATCCATGCGCCGTGGGAGGCGTCGCCGGTGGAACTCGCGGCGGCCGGCGTGCGGCTCGGCAACGACTATCCGACGCCGATCGTCGATCACGACGGCGCACGGCGGCGTGCGCTCGATGCGCTGGCCACGTTGCTGAAGCGTCACTAGGCGTCGCGGGGCGCAGCCGATGCTCCGTGCGCGCGGTGCGGCTTGCCATGTCAGTTGCAGAATGCCGCGTGCTCGAGCAGCGCAAACGCGACGCCCGAATTGAAGTAGGCCGCGCCGCACCACGCGACGAACGCGAGCACGCCGACGGCCAGCGCCGCGCGCATCATGCCCACGCCGCCTTGCCCGGCACCGGGCGCGCGATGCGCGCGTCGTCGATCGGCAGGTGCAGCAGCGCGGCCAGCACGCCGAGCGCGATCGAGCCGATCCACAGCGGCAGATACGAATGCGTCGCGTCGTACACGAGCGCGCCGAGCCATACACCGAAGAAGCTGCCGAGCTGGTGCCCGAAGAAGACGAAGCCGAACAGCGTCGCGATGTAGCGCACGCCGAACACCTGCGAGATCACGCCGTTGGTCAGCGGCACGGTGCCGAGCCACGTGAAGCCCATCACGGCCGCGAACACGTAGACGCTCGCGGGCGACAACGGCGCCGCGACGAACGCGGCCATCGCCAGCGCGTGGACGAGATACAGCACGGACAGCACATACTTGCGCCGCAGCAGGCCGTCGAGATGGCCGCATGCGTAGGTGCCGGCCACGTTGGTCAACGCGATCAGCGCGAGCGCGACGCTGGCATGGCGCGCCGGCAGGCCGTGATCGAGCAGGTAGGCGGGCAGGTGGGTCGCGATGAACGCGAGCTGGAACCCGCACGCGAAGAACCCCGCGTTCAGCAGCCAGAAGCCGCGATGCGCGAACGCTTCGCGCACCGCCGCGCCGATGGACTGGTCGGGGCCGTCCGCGCGACTCGCGGCTTGCGCGTGCCGGTCGCGCACCAGCACGGCGAGCGGTGCGAGCAGCCCGGCGACGAGCGCGAGCGCGACGAATGCATGTTGCCAGCCGATGTCGCCGATCAGCACCTGCGCGACCGGCACCATGCAGAACTGGCCGAGCCCGCCGATCGCGCCGGCGACACCGAGCGCCCAGCCGCGCCGGTCCGGCGGAAACAGCCGGCTCAGCGCGCCGTAGATCGACGCGAAGGCCGACCCCGACAGCGCGATGCCGATCACGAGCCCGGTGCCGACCGTGAACACGCCGGCCGACGCGGCAAACGCCATCGTGACGAGCCCGGCCGCATACAGCAGCATGCCGGCGACGATCACGCGGACCGACCCGAAGCGGTCGGCGATCATGCCGGTGAACGGCTGCGCGATGCCCCAGATCAGGTTCTGCAGCGCGAGCGCGAGGCCGAACGCTTCGCGCGACCAACCGTGGTCGAGCGTGACGGGGGCGAGGAACAGCCCCTGCACGTGGCGGATGCCGAGCGCGGCGCCCATGATCAGGCCGCCCGCGAGCACCGGCAGCCAGCGGCGCCGGGTGTCTTGTTCGATCGGGGTCATGCGGGTCTCCGGATGAATGCGTGCGGCGCGGCGCCGCGTTCGATTCGATTAGACGATCCGGGCGCCGCTCGCTCAAGCGATCATTCAGTCGCGTTCGCATGCGCGCGGGGAATGTGATGCGGGGTTCGGACGCGATGCCGGGGGGCGGATGCGTGGCGCCGCTGCGACGCATGCAGCCAGCGTGATGCGTGGCCGATGCAGCGTAGTCGGGGCGTCAGTGCATCGCCCGCGGCTGCGCGCATTCCGTGCGCAACGCCGCGCCGGCATCGGCTCGATGAGGCAACTCGCTCGCGGCTTACCGTTGCGCCACGTCGTACGCGCGCATCGCCGCGTCGCATTCGGCCGCTTCCGCGAGAATCCAGTCGCGCACGTCGGCGACTTCGCGGCGCGGTGCGGGATCGTGCCGGAACAGCCAGTAGCCGTACGTATCCGACAACGCCTGCGAGTGCGGGCCGAGCACCGCGAGCCGGCCGTCCGCGAGCATCGGCGCGACGAGCGCGAGCCGCCCGAGCGCGACGCCCTGGCCGGCGATCGCGGCGTGGATCACCTGGTCGTACTGGTTGAAGCGCAGCACGCCCTTCGGGCGCGCGTCGCCGAGCCCGGCCGCGTGCAGGTGCGCACGCCACTGCAGTTGCGTTTGCGGCGGCCCGTCGAATTCGAGCAGCACGTGGTCGGCGATCGCGGCCGCGTCGGTGATGGGCCGCGTGGCCAGCGTCGGGTGCGCGACCGGTACGACGACCTCGTCGAACAGGTGCAGCGCGCCGGCCGGCGCGCGCTCGCGCGGGCAGTAGCGGATGCCGAGGTCGATGCCTTCCGCGCGCAAATCGAGTACCTTGTCGTTCGCGGCCACGCGCAAGTCGACGTCGGGCAGGCGCGCCTGCAGGCGCCCGAGCCGCGGCAGCAGCCACAGCGCGGTGACGCCGATGCTCGCGGTGATCGTGACGGGCTGGCGCTCGCGCGCGGCGGCGAGCGACGCGACGGTGTCCTGCAGGCTGAGCAGCGCCGCGTCGGCGGCGCGAAACAGCCGCTCGCCTTCCGGCGTGAACGCGATCTTGCGATAGCCGCGCTGCAGCAGCGCGACGCCGAGGTGCGCCTCGAGCGCGTGCACCTGGCGGCTGACCGCCGACTGCGTGACGCACAGGTCCTGCGCGGCGAGCGTGATGCTCATGCGGCGGCCGACGGCGACGAAGCCGCGCACGAGGTCGAGCGACGGGAGACGGACGAGCGGCGTTGACATGCGTAGGGCTCATGCGAACGGAGCAGCAAGATTGGTTGAGAACGCCGGGCGCGTCAAGTTCAATGGAGGCTGGCCGATCGGGCGAGCGCGGCGTGATGCGGTGCCGCACAGGAGACAGGATGACGATTTCGAACGAAGCAGCCGGGGCGGATCAGGCGGCCGTGCGCGCGGCGGGCGCGTTGCCACCGCAGGCCGTGACACTGACCGCGGCCGACGGTTACGTGCTGCGCGGCTACGTGTGGCGGCATCGCGGCGGCGCCGCCGCGCGGCCCGTGACGGTCGTCAATTGCGCGACGTCGGTGCGCTGCGACTATTACTTCCGCTTCGCGGCCTGGCTGTTCGCGCAGGGGCGTGACGTACTCGTCTACGACTATCGCGGGATCGGCGGATCGCGCCCCGCGCGGCTCGCGAAGCTGCGCGCGAACTGGCTCGACTGGGGGCGGCTCGATTGCGAGGCCGCGCTGCAGTACGCGCGCGACGCGTTTCCCGGCCAGCCGCTCGACGTCGTCGCGCACAGCATCGGCGGCTGCGTGCTCGGGCTCGCGGCGTCGAACGCGTACGTGCGTCATGCGGTGACCGTCGGCGCGCAGTATGCGTACTGGCGCGACTATCGGCCGGCAGAGCGGCGGCGCATGTGGTGGAAGTGGCACGTCGCGATGCCGGCGCTCGCGGCCGTGTTCGGCTACGTGCCCGCGAAACGGCTTGGCTGGATGGAGGATACGCCGCGCGGCGTCGCGCTGTCGTGGGTGCGTTCGCAGCCGCGTTTCGAGGATGCCTATACGCACGGCCTGCTCGCCGAAACCGCGGCGAGCCGCGCCGCGCTGCCGGCCCGCTTCGCGCGGCTGCCGGCGCCGATGCTCGCGATCGGCCTCGATGACGACGGGTTCGGCACGGTCGACGCGATCGAGCGACTGGTCGGCTACTACACGGGCAGCGACGTCACGCATCTGCGGATCGCGCCGCGCGACATCGGTGTCGACGCGATCGGCCACTTCGCGTTCTTCCACAGCCGCTTCACCGACACGTTGTGGCCCGTGGCGCTGTACTGGCTGCAACACGGCGTGCTGCCGGCCGACGCACCGGGCCGCGTCCACGCGCGCCATCCGGCGCAGCGTGCGCGGCTGGCGGGAAGCGGCGTGCCGGGCGCCGTCGCGCACGGGTGACCGCGGGGTGCCCGCGCACGCGAGGGCGGCCACGCCGTCGCGTCGATGCGGCGGCCGCGCCTGCCGCCACTGCCGACGATCGCGGCCGCGCCGCGCGATCGATTAACATCGGACGTTTCATTCGACTGGCTGCCCCGTGCCGACGTACATTCCACCCGATTCCGGGATTCCCGCCGACCCGTCCCGCGCGTGGCGCATGCACCTGCTCGACGTGCCGCCTGCCGCGTCGCGGGCCGGCGTGCAGGTCGCGCGCATCGATTTCGACTGGCATGTGCCACTCGCGTCGCCGGCCTATGCGGCACTGAGCGACGCCGAGCGCGCGCGTGCCGGGCGCTACCTGCGGCACGAGGATGCGGTGCGCAGTGCCGCGACGCGCGCCGCGCTGCGCGACGTGCTCGGCGCGGCGCTCGACGTGGCGGCAAAGGACATCGTGATCGTCGTCGACGCATCGGGACGGCCGTCGCTCGACCCCGCGCATCGCGCCTCGCTCGATTTCAACGTGTCGCATGCGGGCGATCACGCGCTGATCGCATGGACAGGGACGGGACGTGTCGGCGTCGATATCGAAAGCTGCAACCGTTCGACCGACTGGCGTGCGCTGACGCGCGAAGTGTGCGCGACCGCCGAGGCCGCGTATCTCGACGGCCTGCCGCTGGCCGCGCGTGCCGACGCGTTCATGCGCGTGTGGTCCGCGAAGGAGGCGTTGCTGAAGGCGCTCGGCACCGGCATCGTCGGCGGGCTGCGCGCGTTCGCGGTCGTGCCGCCGCGCGATGCGGCGACACCCGCGACGACGATCGTCGAGCCGGCCGCGCCCGCGGCCGGCGTGGCCGCGTTCGATGCGGGCTGGCTCGACGCGGCGCCCGGCTACGCGGCGTGCGTCGCGTGGACGCGTTGAACCCGTTTCGGCACGCGACGCTCACCCGAGCGGCACGTCGTTCGGCGTCGCGTAGCGCGCCCTGATCACGTCGCTCATCGGGCAGTCGAACGCGCGCGCTTTCGGCGGCACCGGCTTCATGAACCACGTGTCATCTTCTTCTCCTCGTTCATCTTTCGCAGCAGGCGTTCGGACGTCGTGCCCTGGTTCGTCACGACCGTCTTGCCGGCGAGATCGGGGAAGCCGCCGGTGCCCGGGCTCGTGCGCGTGAGCAGGCTGCGGCCGAGGAGGGCGGTCAACCGGGGCGGGATGGTCATGGCAAGTCTGCGTGGATGGATCGCGAGGAAGCGTCAATCCGTACGTTGCCAACGAAAAATAAACTGCAACGGATGTTAATTGCCGGGGCTGTCGGGCCACTCCGGCGGGCCGCCCCGGATATCAGGGAAACTCCCGAGTCGAAATCGTGAAAAACGGGGTTGTCTAGACAAGTTGCGATGGCTACACTGCAATCCATCACGAACTTGTCTAGACAGGATTGATCACATGATTACGTTGACCCCCGGCCACCTGACCCTCCCGCAACTGCGCAAGATCGCTCGCGAATCCGTGCAGCTCACGCTCGACCCGGCGAGCTTCGCGAAGATCGACGCAGGCGCGAAGGCCGTCGCCGACATCGCGGCAAAGGGTGAGCCGGCATACGGCATCAACACGGGCTTCGGCCGCCTGGCCAGCACGCACATCCCGCACGACCAGCTCGAGCTGCTGCAGAAGAACCTGGTGCTGTCGCACGCGGTCGGCGTGGGCGAGCCGATGGCACGCTCGTCGGTGCGTCTGCTGATGGCGCTGAAGCTGTCGAGCCTCGGCCGCGGCCACTCGGGCATCCGCCGCGAGGTGATGGACGCGCTGATCACGCTGTTCAACGCCGACGTGCTGCCGCTGATCCCGGTGAAGGGCTCGGTCGGCGCATCGGGCGACCTCGCGCCGCTCGCGCACATGTCGGCCGTGCTGCTCGGCGTCGGTGAAGTGTTCATCCGCGGCGAGCGCGCCAGCGCGCTCGACGGTCTGCGCGTCGCGGGCCTCGCGCCGCTCACGCTGCAGGCGAAGGAAGGCCTCGCGCTGCTGAACGGCACGCAAGCCTCGACGGCGCTGGCGCTCGACAACATGTTCGCGATCGAAGACCTGTACCGCACCGCGCTCGTCGCGGGTGCGCTGTCGGTCGACGCGGCGGCCGGCTCGGTGAAGCCGTTCGATGCCCGCATCCACGAACTGCGCGGCCATCAAGGCCAGATCGACGCGGCCGCGTCGTACCGCGACCTGCTCGAAGGTTCGCCGATCAACCAGTCGCACCGCGACTGCGACAAGGTGCAGGATCCGTACAGCCTGCGCTGCCAGCCGCAGGTGATGGGCGCGTGCCTGGACCAGATGCGCCACGCGGCCGACGTGCTGCTGGTCGAAGCGAACGCCGTGTCGGACAACCCGCTGATCTTCCCGGATACCGGCGAAGTGCTGTCGGGCGGCAACTTCCACGCCGAACCCGTCGCATTCGCGGCCGACAACCTGGCGCTCGCCGCATCGGAAATCGGCGCGCTGGCCGAGCGCCGCATCGCACTGCTGATCGACGCGACGCTGTCGGGCCTGCCCCCGTTCCTCGTGAAGGACGGCGGCGTGAACTCGGGCTTCATGATCGCCCACGTGACGGCAGCCGCCCTGGCATCGGAAAACAAGACGCTCGCGCACCCGGCGTCGGTCGACTCGCTGCCGACCTCGGCGAACCAGGAAGACCACGTGTCGATGGCGACGTTCGCCGCGCGCAAGCTCGCCGACATCGCGGAAAACACGAAGCACATCCTCGCGATCGAACTGCTGGCCGCCGCTCAAGGCGTCGACCTGCGCGCGCCGTACCACACGAGCCCGAAGCTCGCGCCCGTGATGGAAACGATCCGCGGCAAGGTTGCGCACTACGAGCTCGACCACTACTTCGCACCGGACATCGCAGCGGTCGCGAAGCTCGTCGACGAGCGCGCATTCGCGAAGATCGCGCCGTTCTCGTTCGCATCGGAACAGTAAGCCCATGAGCGCGCCGGTCTACCAGGAGATCAAGGATTTCATCCTGGGCCGCATTCACGCCGGCGAGTGGGCGGAGGGCGACCAGGTGCCCTCCGAGAACGAACTGGCCCGCGAGTTCAAGGTCGCGCGCATGACCGTCAACCGCGCGTTGCGCGAGTTGACGGCCGAGCAGGTGCTCACGCGCATGAAGGGCGCCGGCACCTACGTCGCGCGGCCGAAGTACGAGTCGACGCTCGTCGCGATTCGCAGCATCTCGGAGGAGGTCGACGCGCGCGGGCATGCGTACCGCGCCAGCGTGCTCGGCCTCGAGACGATCCGCGCCGACGAGGCGCTCGCCGACGAGATGCAGATGACCGTGCGCGCGAAGCTGTTTTATTCGCAGGTGTTGCACTTCGAGAATGACGAACCCGTCCAGCTCGAAGAACGGTGGGTGAATCCGGCGGTCGCGCCGGATTATGCCGAGCAGGATTTCACGAACACGACGCCGAACCTGTACCTGATGCGCGCAGCCCCGCTGCAGCGCGTCGAGTACCGGATCGAAGCGGCGGCCCCGGCGCCCGAGCGGCGCGAGCAGCTGCGAATGGACGACGTCGAGCCGTGTCTCGTTTTACATAGGCGCACCTGGTCGCAGGGCGTCGTCGCCTCGGTGGCGAATCTGTGGCACCCCGGCAGCCGTTATCGCTTCACCGGGCATTTCTGATTCCTATTTGATATTCACTTTCCCTCGGGAGCAGTCGTCATGAACCATCCGAAACACATCGATCCCCGTCTCGATCCGACGCGTACGATCCGCGCGCCGCGCGGCAGCGAGAAGGTCTGCAAGACCTGGCTGGCCGAAGCTGCCTACCGGATGATCCAGAACAACCTGGATCCGGAAGTCGCCGAGCATCCGCACGCGCTCGTCGTGTACGGCGGCATCGGCCGCGCGGCGCGCAACTGGGAATGCTTCGACCAGATCCTCGCGTCGCTGAAGGATCTCGGCGAAGACGAGACGCTGCTCGTGCAATCGGGCAAGCCGGTCGGCGTGTTCCGCACGCACAAGGATGCGCCGCGCGTGCTGCTCGCGAACTCGAACCTGGTGCCGCACTGGGCGACTTGGGAGCACTTCAACGAGCTCGACCGCAAGGGCCTGATGATGTACGGCCAGATGACGGCCGGCAGCTGGATCTATATCGGCAGCCAGGGCATCGTGCAGGGCACCTATGAAACGTTCTTCTCGGTCGCGAACCAGCATTTCAACGGCGACCCGTCGGGCCGCTGGATCCTGACGGGCGGTCTCGGCGGCATGGGCGGCGCGCAGCCGCTGGCGGCGACGATGGCCGGCTTCTCGATGATCGCGGTCGAGTGCGACGAGACGCGCATCGACTTCCGCCTGAAGACGCGCTACGTCGACAAGAAGGCGACGACGCTCGACGAGGCGCTCGGCATGATCGAGGAAGCGAAGCGCACCGGCAAGCCGGTGTCGATCGGCCTGCTCGGCAACGCGGCCGACGTGTTCACGGAGTGCGTCGAGCGCGGCATCACGCCGGACTGCGTGACCGACCAGACGAGCGCGCACGACCCGATCAACGGCTACCTGCCGCAAGGCTGGAGCGTCGCGCAATGGCGCGAGACGCAGAAGGTCGATCCGGAAGGCATCGTGCATCCGGCGAAGCAGTCGATGGCAGTGCAGGTGCGCGCGATGCTGACGCTGCAGGAGCGCGGCGCGGCCACGCTCGACTACGGCAACAACATCCGCCAGATGGCGCTGGAAATGGGTGTCGAGAACGCGTTCGACTTCCCGGGCTTCGTGCCGGCCTATATCCGCCCGCTGTTCTGCGAAGGCAAGGGCCCGTTCCGCTGGGTCGCGCTGTCGGGCGATCCGGAAGACATCTACAAGACCGACCAGAAGGTGAAGGAGCTGATCCCCGACGATCCGCACCTGCACAACTGGCTCGACATGGCACGTGAGCGCATCGCGTTCCAGGGCCTGCCCGCACGGATCTGCTGGGTCGGCGTGAAGGATCGCTATCGCCTCGGCCAGGCGTTCAACGAGATGGTGAAGAACGGCGAACTGAAGGCCCCGATCGTGATCGGCCGCGACCACCTCGACACCGGTTCGGTCGCGAGCCCGAACCGCGAGACGGAATCGATGAAGGACGGCTCGGACGCCGTGAGCGACTGGCCGCTGCTGAACGCACTGCTGAACACCGCGGGCGGCGCATCGTGGGTGTCGCTGCATCACGGCGGCGGCGTCGGGATGGGCTTCTCGCAGCACTCGGGCGTCGTGATCGTCGCCGACGGCACGGCTGACGCGCACGAGCGTCTCGGTCGCGTGCTGCTGAACGATCCGGCGACGGGCGTGATGCGTCATGCGGATGCCGGCTACGAACTCGCGCAGCAGACGGCCCGCGAAGCCGGCCTGAAGCTGCCGATGCTCGGCCGCTGAGCATGACGGCGCTCGCCCAGGCGCCGGTGCACGCAACGATGATCCGCGCGGCGGATCTCGTTGCGTCGCCGTGGAAGAACGGCGGCGGCGTGACGCGCGAAATCGGCGCGTTCCCGCCGGGCGCCGCGCTCGACGCGTTCGCCTGGCGCGTGAGCGTCGCGGACGTCGGCGCGGCCGGGCCGTTCTCGCGTTTCGACGGCATCGACCGCACGCTCGTGTTGCTGTCCGGGGCGGGCATGACGCTCGCGGAAGCGGGCGGCGCACGTCACGTGCTCGACGCGCCGCTCGCCCGCGCGGATTTTGCCGGCGAAACGGCGATCGACGCGACGCTGCACGACGGCGCGACGCGCGACTTCAACCTGATGACGCGCCGTTCGGCCGCGCGCGGGACGGTCGACGTGTGGCCCGAAGGCACGCACCGCGTCGAGCGCGCCGATACCGTGCTGCTGTTCTGCGCGACCGGCGCGGTCGGCATCGAGATCGACGGCGCGCACTACGCACTGCAGGAAATGGACACGCTGCGGCTCGACGGGCCGCAGCGTGCGTTTGACGTCGTCGTGAGCGGAGGCGGCGCGCTGCTCGCCGTGTCGCTCGCCGTCGGCGAACGAGACTGAACGCATGAAACCGATTGTCTGGCATCACCTGAGGCTGTGTCCGCACGGCCATCCCGACGAAACGATCGACGACGCGGCGATCGCCGTCGACGAAACCGGCACGATCGTGTGGCTCGGCGCGTTTTCCGCGTTGCCGCACGGTTATGCGCACTGGCAGCGGGAAGACCTGCACGGCGCGTGGGTGACGCCGGGCCTCGTCGACTGCCATACGCACCTCGTGTACGGCGGCACGCGCGCCGACGAGTTCGCGCAGCGCCTCGCCGGCGTCAGCTACGAGGAGATCGCGCAGCAGGGTGGCGGGATCGTGTCGACGGTGCGCGCGACGCGCGCGGCCGACGAGACGACGCTGTTCGTGCAGGCGGCCGCACGCCTGCAGCCGCTGCTCGCCGAAGGCGTGACCGCGATCGAGATCAAGTCGGGCTACGGGCTCGACCTCGCGAGCGAGCGCAAGATGCTGCGCGTCGCGCGCCAGCTCGGCGAGCGCTTTCCGGTCACGGTCTACACCACGTTCCTCGGCGCGCACGCGCTGCCGCCGGAATACGCGGGCCGCCCGGATGAATACATCGACGAAGTGTGTGGACGGATGCTGCCGGCACTCGCCGACGAAGGCCTCGTCGACGCCGTCGACGTGTTCTGCGAGCGCATCGGCTTCTCGCTCGCGCAGACCGAGCGCGTGTTCGAGGCCGCGACGCGGCGCGGCCTGCCGGTGAAGCTGCACGCGGAGCAGTTGTCGAACGCGGGTGGTACCGCGCTCGCCGCGCGTTATCGCGCGCTGTCCGCCGATCACCTCGAATTTCTCGACGAAGCCGGCATCGAGGCAATGAAGGCGGCCGGCACGGTCGCCGTGCTGTTGCCTGGCGCGTATTACTTCATTCGCGAAACGCAATTGCCGCCGATCGCGCTGCTGCGCAAGCACGGCGTGCCGATCGCGCTCGCGACCGATCACAACCCCGGCACGTCGCCGCTCGAATCGTTGCTGCTGACGATGAACATGGGCTGCACGCTGTTCCGCATGACGGTGCCCGAGGTGCTGCAGGGCGTCACGCGCCATGCGGCCGCGGCACTCGGCCGCGCGGATCGTCACGGCGCGCTCGAGATCGGTCGCCAGGCCGATTTCGCGGCCTGGTCGGTCGGCTCGCTGTCGGAGCTCGCGTACTGGATCGGCCGGCCGCTGTGCGAGCAGGTCGTGCGCGGCGGTACGACCGTGTTTCGCCGGATGAACGGCTAGCCTTGCAACAGACGAGACTCACGATGACCGAAATGACGCTGTTCGCGGACCATGCCTGGCTGCCCGATGGCTGGCGCCGCAACGTGCTGCTGCGCTGGGACGCGGCCGGCACGCTGACCGACGTGACGCCCGATGCCGACGCGCCGGCCGGCGTCGCCCGCGCGGCAGGGCCCGTGCTGCCCGGCATGCCGAACCTGCATTCGCACGCGTTCCAGCGCGCGATGGCGGGGCTCACCGAATATCGCGCGAATCCCGCCGACAGCTTCTGGAGCTGGCGCGACCTGATGTACCGCTTCGCGCTGAAGATCACGCCCGACGCGCTCGCGGCGATCGCGCGCTGGCTGTACGTCGAGATGCTGAAGTGCGGCTATACGTCGGTGTGCGAATTCCATTACGTGCATCACGCGCAGGACGGCTCGCGCTATCCGCAGATCGCGGAACTCGGCACGCGCGTGATCGACGCGGCCCGCTCGGCCGGCATCGGCATCACGATGCTGCCCGTGTCGTACCAGTTCGCCGGGTTCGGCAACAAGCCGGCGCGCGACGACCAGCGCCGCTTCATCAACACGCCGGACGGGCTGCTCGAACTGCTCGACGCGATGCGCCGCGTCGCGCCCGAGCACGGCGGACTGCGCTACGGCGTCGCGCCGCACTCGCTGCGCGCGGTGTCCGAGAGCGGATTGCGCGTGCTGCTCGACGGCCTGCCCGACGATGCGCCCGTGCATATCCATATCGCCGAACAGACGGCCGAAGTCGACGATTGCGTGCGCGCTTACGGCGCGCGTCCCGTGCAATGGCTGCTCGATCGCTTCGATGTCGATGCGCGCTGGTGCCTCGTGCACGCGACGCACGTCGATGCGGCCGAAACGGCCGCGCTCGCGAAGCGTCGCGCGGTGGCCGGCCTGTGCCTGACCACCGAGGCGAACCTTGGCGACGGCGTGTTCCCGGCCGTCGACTATCTCGCGCAGGGCGGCGTGATCGGCGTCGGCTCGGACAGCCATGCGTCGGTCGACTGGCGCTCGGAACTGCGCCTGCTCGAATACGGGCAGCGGCTCGTGCATCGCGCGCGCAACGTGCTCGCGAGCGACACGCAGGCGCATGTCGCCGACCGGCTGTTCGACGCGTCGCTCGCAGGCGGCGCGCAGGCCAGCGGGCGGCGCATCGGCGCGCTGCGTGAAGGCTGCCGCGCCGACTGGCTCGTGCTCGATCCCGATCATCCGGCGATCGCCGAACACGGCAGCGCGTCGTGGCTGTCGGGCGCGGTGTTCGCCGAGCACGGCGAGACGCCCGTGCTCGACGTCTACACCGGCGGTGAACGCGTCGTAAGTGGCCGCCGCCATCGCGACGAAGCCGTCGCGTATGCCGACTACCGCGCCGCGCTGGCGCAACTGCTGCGCTGAACGCCCGGCACCCGGCGCGCGCCGCGAGCGTGCGCCGGCAGACTCTTACGGTGATGCGACATGACTGAACAACCGGCTGTTATCACGCTGAAGCAGGGCACGCTGCCGCTGCTGATCTCGATTCCGCACGCAGGCACCCACATTCCCGACGACATCGCCGCGACAATGACGCCCGACGCGCGCTTCGTCGACGATTGCGACTGGCACCTCGAGCGGCTGTACGGGTTCGCCGCGACGCTCGGCGCGTCGATCCTCGTGCCGTCGCACGCGCGTTACGTCGTCGACCTGAACCGTCCGCCCGACAACGAGAACCTGTACCCGGGGCAGGACACGACCGGGCTCGTGCCGGTCGACACGTTCGACAAGGCGCCGCTGTATCCGGCGAACGCGCTGCCCGGCAACGACGAGATCATGCGCCGTCGCGACCGCTACTGGCGCCCGTATCACGACGCACTGCAAGGCGAGATCGCGCGCCTGAAGCGCGAGCACGGCCGCGTGCTCGTGTGGGAAGCGCATTCGATCCGCTCGCATGTGCCGCGCTTCTTCGAAGGCCGCTTGCCTGACTTCAACTTCGGCACGTCGAGCGGCGCGAGCGCCGCGCCCGGCCTCGCCGAGGCGCTGGCGGCATGCGTGAGCGCACACGGCGGCTATACGGCCGTCGCGAACGGGCGTTTCAAGGGCGGCTACATCACGCGTCACTACGGCGTGCCCGCCACCGGCGTCGAAGCCGTGCAGCTCGAGCTGTCGCAGATCACCTACATGGAGGAGACGCGTCCGTATGCGTACGACGAAGCGCGCGCCGCGCGGATCGTGCCGCTGCTGCAGACGCTCGTCGAAACCGCGCTCGCGCATCGCTGAGCCGCCGATCCGCGTTGCGTGCGGCGACGCGGCGCCACCTCGCGCCGCGGCCTGCCAGCGAACACCGCACGCGCCGACGCAGCGCACAAAACGGCATCGACCGGCCGGGTCGATGCCGTTTTTTTCGTCTGATCGATGTCGGGATCGATACCTGAAAATTTGACGCAATTTTTAGGTGATATAAGCTGAATGTCAGGAAGTCGTCACGCGCGCCGGCCGCGACCGCGTCGATCAGCGCCGCACCGCGCCGGAATCCGCTGCGAAACACTTGCCGACGTGTCGCCGCGCGGCATTGCCGCCTCCGCTTCATCGCGACACGTGTCCTGTCTTCATCAGTCAGTCGAGTACGATCGTGAAAGCCGCCAGCCCTTCGATATGCCGGACCCGAAGTCCGTCGGCGGGCGCGTCGCCTCAGGCCGGGCCGATCCGGCATGCTGATCGCGGCACGCGCACCGCCCTCATACGCGAGCCTCGTCTCTTCGCTGTGTCCCATTGCAGCCTGCGCCGCTTCAATCTCGTGACCGCGCACGTATTCAGCGCGGTGCAGTGCGACGGCAGCGCTTCATTGTTGCCCTAGCGTCCGTTTCTGCCTTCGCATCGGGTCGCACCGTCCGTTGCCGCGCCGTTCGCGCGGCAGGATCGCGCCTGGGCGCGTGCGGCGCGACCGCGCGTTGCCATCGTCTCGCGCCCATGCACGCGTCGCACCTTCATCGTGGAGGCGATCATGCGACCGCGCCCGCTCGTAGCCGTCACCGCCGACCGCGTGATGCGCGGCGCCCATCCGAACCATACGGCCGGCGAGAAGTATCTCGTCGCGCTGGTCGACGGTGCCGGCGCGCTCGCCTTCGTGCTGCCCGCGCTCGGCACGCGCCAGCCGGTCGACGCGATCGTCGCGTCCATCGACGGGCTGCTGCTGACCGGCAGCTATTCGAACGTCGAGCCGCATCACTACGGTGGCCCGGCGAGCCCGCCGGACACGCTGCACGATCCCTCGCGCGATGCGACCGCGCTGCCGCTGATCCGCGCGGCGATCGACGCGGGCGTGCCCGTGCTCGCGATCTGCCGCGGCATGCAGGAGCTGAACGTCGCGTATGGCGGCACGCTGCATCAGCGGCTGCATGCGAGCGCGGGCTTCCACGATCATCGCGAGCGCGACGGCGATCCGCTCGAACGGCAGTACGGCCCCGCGCACCGCGTGCAGCTCGCGCCGGGCGGCCTGTTGCAACGGGTCGCGCGCGGCGCGCACGACGCGATGGTCAATTCGCTGCACGACCAGGGCATCGCGCGGCTCGGTGCGGGGCTCGCGGTTGAAGCGAGCGCGCCCGACGGGCTGATCGAGGCCGTCAGCGTGCGCGGCGCGCGCGCGTTCGCGCTCGGCGTGCAGTGGCATCCCGAATGGCGCTTCGCGGAACAGCCGCTGTCGCGCGACATCTTCGCGGCATTCGGCGCGGCGTGCCGCGCGCACATGACACACCGCATGCATGCGGCCGGCGGCACCATGCCGTCGCCGGCCGCATCCGACATCGACTGAACGAGGCCGATCATGCAACCCGAACTGAGCGAATTCCTGCGTCAGCACCGCATCACCGAAGTCGAGGCGATCATTCCCGACATGGCCGGCATCGCGCGCGGCAAGATCATTCCGCGCAACAAGTTCGAGTCCGGCGAATCGATGCGCCTGCCGCAGGCGGTGATGGTGCAGACCGTCACGGGCGATTATCCGGAAGACGGGTCGCTGACCGGCGTGACCGATCCCGACATGGTGTGCGTACCCGATCCGTCGACCATCTGCCTGATTCCGTGGGCCGTCGATCCGACCGCGCAGGTGATTCACGACTGCGTGCATTTCGACGGCTCGCCGGTCGAGATCTCGCCGCGCTACGTGCTGCGCCGCGTGCTCGACCTGTACAAGGCGAAGGGCTGGAAGCCCGTCGTCGCGCCCGAACTGGAGTTCTATCTGGTCGACATGAACGCCGACCCGGACCTGCCGTTGCGGCCGCCGGTCGGGCGCACGGGCCGCGCGGAGACGGGCCGTCAGTCGTATTCGATCGAGGCGGTCAACGAGTTCGATCCGCTGTTCGAGGACATCTACGAATACTGCGAGATGCAGGGCCTCGACATCGAGACGCTGATCCACGAGGTCGGCGCCGCGCAGATGGAGATCAACTTCGTGCACGGCGACGCGCTGTCGCTTGCCGACCAGGTGTTCCTGTTCAAGCGCACGGTGCGCGAGGCGGCGTTGCGCCACAACATGTACGCGACGTTCATGGCCAAGCCGATGGAGGGCGAGCCGGGCTCCGCGATGCATATCCACCAGAGCCTTGCCGATGCGCGCACCGGCCACAACCTGTTCGCCGACGAGGGCGGCGTCGTATCGCCGATGTTCCACAGCTATCTCGCGGGGCTGCAGAAATACACGCCCGCGCTGATGCCGATCTTCGCGCCGTACATCAACTCGTACCGCCGGCTGTCGCGCTTCATGGCCGCGCCGATCAACGTGCAGTGGGGCTACGACAATCGCACGGTCGGCTTCCGCATCCCGCAGTCGACGCCGGTCGCGCGGCGCATCGAAAACCGGATTCCGGGCGTCGACTGCAACCCGTACCTCGCATTCGCGGCGACGCTCGCGGCCGGGTATCTCGGTCTCACGCAGCAGCTCGCGCCGACCGAACCGATCGCGTCCGACGGCTACGACCTGCCGTACCAGCTGCCCCGCAATCTCGAGGAGGGCATCTCGCTGATGGCCGCGTGCACGCCGCTTGCCGACATTCTCGGCAACAAGTTCGTGAAGGCGTACCTGGCGCTGAAGGAAACCGAATACGAAGCGTTCTTCCGCGTGATCAGTTCGTGGGAACGCCGTCATCTGCTGCTGCACGTGTGAGCGTGCGGCATCGACCAGCGGAGGCAACATGACAGAACGAAGCGAAGCCGTCGCCGCACGCTCGACCGCCGAATACCGCGCGCTCGACGCCGCGCACCACATCCACCCGTTCTCGGACATGGGCGCGCTCAA